>CAMBZK010000077.1 GCA_945872225.1 candidate division TM6 bacterium UASB124 | reverse complement strand
ATGACTCACTAGATGATGCAACCGTTGCAGCTTCGGTTCCTGTGCTAATGTATGAATAATGTACGCGGACCAATACGGCATGATTGTCAACGAGAGGAGCACTCACTTCGTGCACTTTAATGGTGCCGCGATGTAGTAATACTTGGTTCATACAAGGTCTTTCATAACGCCTGTTTTCCAAAATATAGTGTCTGTTTTTGTTGCCCCTTCAAGGACAGATCGTGATTGCCGTGTTTGCATATCGTACAATAACCCGCAGCTATCAATAACAACTTTTCCACAAAATACATCCTGATGCATCAGAGAAAATTCTTTATGCTTTACCAAGACAAGTACAACATCAGCCCAGTCAATGCCGCGCCAGACATCAGAAGCGATATCAAAATTATATTTATGTAGCATGTTGAGCGGTACGTTGTGGTCGTATACCTTAATTTCAAGGACATCTGTTTTTGCATGCAATGCGGAGGCTATCTGTAGTGCTGGTGACTGTCGAATGTCGTCTACATCTGGTTTAAATGCAAGCCCCATGACAAATACTTTTGGCCGTGTCGTATTATTCTTTTGTAGTTCAGCTGCTTTTTCAAGTACTTGTTTGATTACGGTTAGTGGCTTTTGGTCATTAATGGCGCGTGCCATTTGTAACAACTTAGTTTGCTCTGGAAATGTTTCAATTAAAAACCATGGATCAACAGCAATGCAGTGGCCACCGACGCCGCAGGTTGGGCTGAGTAATTTTACTCGAGGGTGCTTATTTGCTAATTCGATAATATGGTAAGGGTCAAGGTTTGCGGTTTGGCACATGCCAGAAATTTGGTTTGCTAAGGCAATTTGTACGTCTCTGCTAGCATTTTCGATGAGCTTAACCATTTCGGCTGATTTATCATCGGTAATGTGAACAACGCCCTTAACAAATTTGCTATAAAATAGTTGGGTTAAATTACATGCTTGTTGGCAGATACCCCCAATGACACGGTCATTATCGACAAGTTCTTTGAAAATTTTTCCGGGGAGGACGCGCTCTGGTGCGTGAGCAACAAAAAAATCCTTGCCAAGTTTGAGCCCTGAGTGTTTTTCAATGTATTGTGCTAATTGCTCAGTTGTTCCTACGGGGACGGTTGATTCCAGAATAACGACATTGCCAGGCATTAAGCGTTTTGTAATAGTTTCACCTGCCTGAAAAACGTATGAAAGATCAGCTCGATTACCTTCTTTAAATGGGGTTGGTACGGCGATAATGAAGCAATCAGCATATTGCAATTCAGGATGAGCCTTAAAAGATCCGGTTTGTAAAACTTTCCACAAGCGGTCACTAATTTCTGGCTCAAAAATTACTGGATTTCCTAAATTAATTTGTTTGACGCGCTCTTGGTCGATGTCATAACCGCATACTTCATATCCTGCCTGCGCAGCAAGAATAGCGGTTGGTAGTCCAATGTAACCAAGTCCCAATATGGAAATACGTTTCATAGGGGGAGGCCTCCTAATTAAATTTTTCTGAATGTGCCAGAGCACTTATATTTTTCTTCATAATAGATGCAATACGCCATGCTGCTTGACCATCACCGTAAAGGTGACAGTGATTTACATTGTTTTTTTGCAGCATTATTACATGAGCTGCTTTCATAATACTTTCTAAAGTGGTACCGCTCAGGACTCCCATTCCTTCCCATAATAACTCAACACGCTCTGTTTTTTCGCGCATGACGACAACTCTTTTCCCAAGGCATGCAGCTTCTTCTTGGATGCCCCCAGAATCAGTCATTATCCAAGCTGCTTGTTCAAGTACCGCAACAAGTTCATGATACGGCAATGGCTCAATACAAATGACACCTGGTGTCTTTTGTAGTTGTGCCTGCTCAATAGCATCACGCACTATTGGATTGAGGTGCATTGGTAAAATAAAAAGATGATCAGGGTGTTGCCCAGCTAGTAATTTTACAGCTTGGATAATTGCAAGTAATCCACCACCAAAAGACTCTCGTCGATGCGTTGTTACAAGGACAATTTTTTTATGTTCAGTGGCTGCTTTATTCAGGATGCTTTGTAAGCTGGGATTGATAGTAACTTGGTTTAGCCGAAGTAACTGTTGCACATAATGCAGCGCATCAACAACAGTATTGCCCACGCAGTGTATATTTTTGAGCACAATCCCTTCGTGCAAGAGCGAAGCAACATTCAAAGGAGTTGGTGCAAAGTGGTGTTGGGCTAGTTGTGCAATAGCCTTGCGATTAAGCTCTTCAGGAAACGGTGATTGCATATCAAAGGTGCGCAAGCCTGCTTCAATGTGAGCAACTGGGATACCTTGGTAAAAAGCTGCTAATGATGCAGCAAACGAGGTCGTTGTATCGCCTTGAACCACAACGAGTGCGGGGCGGACCTCTTCATAAAAAATTTGTATGCGTTGGAGTACTGCAGCGGTGATATGGGCTAGTGACTGGCCAGCAACCATAACGCTTAATGAAATATCAGGTGGCGTGTTAAATAATTGCAGCACTTGATCAAGCATAGTTACGTGCTGATGTGTAGCACATAACAACGTGGGAATTTGCTGCTGCTTCAGCGCATTGTATACAGGAAGTAATTTAATTGCGTCTGGACGTGTTCCGACGACAACGACAACAGGGGAATTCATTAGTTTCTCACTTCGCTGCTAAAAGTGCTTCATCAAAACATAGCAAAGCAACCAACGAAAGCAACCCTTTGATAATTTTTTAAGAAATGGGGCTTATTTTTTTTGCTTGCAATAAAGAGTAAAGCCGCTCGAGAGACAGAGTAATGCAAGTGGTTTTAAAACAAAGTCCCCGACTAAAAAAGGCACAAGCCCAACAGCAAAAAGATCAGCTGCTGGGACAAACGAGCTAAGGCGCCATAAGCCACAAGCAAAATAAATTACACTAGCGAGCCAACTGCATACAAGTAATGTATACCACCGTTTTGTTATGTGCTTACGCACGAGCGCAAGCAGCACCATGGTAATCAACCAGCCAAGCAAATAACCACCTGTTGGCCCGAGCAAGCGCATGAGTCCGCCTTGCATACCAGCAAAAAAGGGTAACCCAAAGGCGCCTTGTATCAAGTAGAGAAGGTAAGCATTAACGGCTGGCCAGCCAACCATAAGTGTTGCAGCAAAGAGAGGCAATGGTTGCAAGCTTATGGGTACCGGTAGGCACGGGAGCCATAGGGTAACTTGTGAGCAGATGGCATACAACCACGAAAGGCCGATGACCAGGGTGAGTGTTTGTGGTATTCGTGATTCTAGAAAATTTCTTTTGAAAAGCATCATTGAAGTTACCTCATAATATTTTAAAATAGTGCCCATAGTGTACGGGCTGTTATGGTCTAATGCAAATGCGCCCCCTTGTTTGGCGAGACAGATTTTTTCAAAAAAACCTGTCTCTTTGAAAAAAAGATAAACAAAAAGGTCTTTGTGGTGCCATTTTTTTGACAAAATGATCTGTGGACTTAGACTTGTAGCCTCAAGATTTGAAGTATGTTGTTCTGTCTCAACTGAATTAGAGGATTTTGTATGAATATTATGCACCATTTAATGGTCTATGGCGGCATCTCCCTCGCGGGACTTATTGTTACGCTGCTGAGCTATTGCAGCATCGCTCGTCGCAAAAATAGCGACAAGCGCTCAGCGCACATTGCTGCGCTTATTCGTCAAGGTGCTATGGCATTCTTGCGCCAGGAATACAGTGTTTTAGCCGTTGTTATTTTAGTCGCTTGTGCGATTTTAACCTTCACTTTTAGCAGCATTTGCGCAACAGCATACGCCATTGGTGCACTTTCTTCTATGCTTGCTGGTTATATTGGTATGCGTGCAGCAACGCGTGCAAACGAAGCAACGACTATCGATGCTAAAGAGCGTGGCGAGCGCGCAGCGTTCTTGACCGCTTTAGTTGGTGGCTCAGTAATGGGCTTTGTGGTCGCAAGTTTGGGGCTTATGGGTCTTGGCATACTATTTTATCTATTTGCTAATGATGTCTCATTAATCAAAATTCTGACCTGCTATGCATTTGGTGCTAGCTCAATTGCCCTCTTTGCTCGTGTTGGTGGCGGTATTTATACCAAAGCTGCAGACGTAGGTGCTGACCTTGTTGGTAAAATCGAGATGAACATCCCTGAAGATGATCCTCGTAATCCTGCTGTTATTGCTGATAACGTTGGTGATTGTGTTGGCGATACTGCTGGCATGGGTGCTGATATTTTTGAATCATATGTTGGCTCTGTTGTTGGAGCAATGGCCCTTGGTGTTCATGTTTATGCGGGTCAAATTGACTATGTAACCTTGCCAATTATGCTTTGTGCTATTGGCCTGCTTGCATCACTTGTTGGCTACGCAGCAGCATTTATTATGCGCGGTGCGGTAACCAGCTTGTTGCAACGCTCAACCTATATTGCAATTGCAGCATTTATTGCCGGTGCGTATGCTTATTTGAACTACATGGTTATGGATATGAGCTTGTTTGGTTCAATCGCGCTTGGTGCAATCGCGGGCGTGGTTATTGGCTTAGTTACTGATTATTACACGAGCGGCAGCCCGATTCATCGTTTGGCTGAAGCGTCACGTACTGGTGCAGGAACTAACCTGATCTATGGCCTTTCAATTGGTTATGAGTCAGTAGTGGTGCCAATTTGCTCAATTGCAATCAGTGTTTTCTTTGCTTATGAATTTTTTGGTGGCGTGTTTGGTGTAGCGCTTGCGGCAGTTTCTATGCTTGCAACGGTTGGTATCACCATGTCAGTTGATGCTTATGGCCCAATTGCTGACAACGCAGGGGGTATTTCAGAAATGTCAGGTTTTGGTCCTGAAGTGCGTAAAATCACTGATAAGCTCGATGCGCTTGGTAATACTACCGCAGCACTTGGTAAGGGTTTTGCAATTGGCTCAGCGGTATTTGCGTCATTGGCGCTGTTTGTTGCGTACTGCCAAGAAGCGAACATTCCTCATCTTAACCTGATTGACCCATTGGTTATCAGTGGTTTTTTTATTGGTGGTTGTTTGCCTTTCTTGTTATCTGCGTTCACGATGCGTTCAGTTGGTCATGCTGCATGGAAAATGGTGATGGAAGTACGTCGTCAGTTCCAAGAAATCCCTGGTCTTCTTGAAGGCAAAGCAGAGCCTGATTACGATCGCTGCATTAGCATCAGTACACGTGCAGCGCTCAAAGAGATGATGCTACCTGGTATCATTACCATCGCTAGCCCAATTGTTATTAAATTTGCTTTTGGCTTTAATAGCGCAGTAAACGGCAACATGGCTCTTGGTGGGTTCCTTGCTGGTGCAACATTGACTGGTTCATTGCTTGCATTGATGATGGCAAACACCGGTGGTGCATGGGACAATGCTAAGAAGTATATCGAAGCTGGCCACCTTGAAGGTTGCAAAAAAGGCTCTGATGCTCACAAAGCAGCAGTTGTTGGCGACACCGTTGGGGATCCATTCAAAGATACCTCAGGTCCATCACTGAATATTTTG
>CAMBZK010000076.1 GCA_945872225.1 candidate division TM6 bacterium UASB124 | reverse complement strand
TGAAAAGCAAAAAGATGTTTTTAAAAAAATGTTTGAACAAATTAAGCTCGACAAGAAGCCGAATTGGGATGACCAGTGGTCGATTGTTGAGCCACTGTACGGGCAAAAGCCAAAAGTGGTGAGTAGCTTGAAGGATAATTTTACTAAAGAATTTGGGAGCACCGTTTATTCTGTGCTATCTTGTGGAAAAGTTGAAGAGGTGGAGTGTCAGCTCCTTGCTATTTTGAAAGAGCAGGCTGTTCCTGAAAAAACAGCGAAGCCGAAAGATAATGCACAAAATGAAGCCAAGACAGAGCCGCGCGATCCAGTCAAAAAAATGTTCAAAATACTCAGAATATATTGGCTGTGATAAGCAGCACGAGGTGGTATTGTGAAGATTGAGACTAAAGTTGGTTTTTTCATCCTCGCTGCTATCGGGGTGTTTTTGTACCTGAGCATCAATATTCGAGCATTGCGGCTTGATAAAGATCGCTATAATGATTACAAAGCATATTTTGATGATACTTCTGGGCTTAATAAAAAAGCACCCGTCAAAATTGCTGGGGTTGATGTTGGTTGGGTGGAACAAATTAGCTTGCTCAGTGATGGCAAAGCAGAAGTTATTATGCTGATCGACAAGCATATTCGTCTTGCCAAAAATGCTCATGCCATGATTCATCAAGATGGTTTGATTGGCGTGAAGACGCTTGAAATTGATCCAGGGGACCCATCGACAGGGGTAATGCTTGCTGGTAGCACGCTAGCAATGCCGGGTAAAAGCCCTGCCACGGTTGGCGAGCTACTTGATCAGTTTAGAGATATCGCCGGGACTATTCAGGAAATTACGGCGTCGTTTAAAAATGTTTTTGCATCGCGTCGCGGTGAAGAGCAGATGCATACGGCATTGGAATCAGTTTCTAAGGCTACTACGCGTATTGCCGATTTTTCGGAAGTACTTGAGCGTACCGTAAAAAACAATGAACATAATTTTAATAGTATTGTTAGTGATTTGCATGCAACCATAGCTGATTTTAGAAGCAACGATATTGCAGGAAAAGCAACGGTGACGCTTGGTAAAGCAACTGATGCCTGTGAAAACGTTTCAGATGCGGCAATTCAAGGTCGTGAGACGCTACGTGAGGCCGGCGAGGTGGTTGGCAAGATTAATAGCGGTAAAGGGCTGATTGGTAAATTGATTAACGAAGACGAAACGTACACGGATATTAAAAAGACGGTTCGTGGCGTTAAGGATTACATCAACAAGACCCAGTCGCTTATGCTCAGTGTTGATATGCATGGCGAAACGATGCTGCGCAATGCCAATGCTAAAGGCTACTTTGAGCTGCGCTTACGCCCAAGCACTGACTATTTCTACAATATTCAAATGGTTGCTGACGAGCAGGGCAGCGTTAGTCGTGAGCGCGTGCGTGAAAAATACTTTAACGCAAAAGGTGCGCAATTGGTTGCTACTGATAGCTTGACGACCGCTGATTGGGCGCAATTTGAATATGCAGAAGAAAAAGAGCGTGTGATTCAACGTAAAAATGACATTCTCTTTGGGCTGCAGTTTGGCAAGCGGTTTAATCGCTTGGCATTTCGTGTTGGCTTATTTGAAAATGCCTTTGGTGGCGCTGTTGATTGGTATGTGCCGCTTGAGACTGATAGCTTCCATTGGATTACGACGCTTGAGGCGTTTGACTTCAGTGGCTACAAGCGCTTTGACACGAGCGATCATCGTCCACACGTGAAGTGGCTGAACAAAGCCTTCTTTATGAAGAACTTGTACACCTGCTTCGGGCTTGATGATATTTACAGCAAAAAGGGCGCTAACCCATTCTGGGGTGGCGGCTTGCGATTTAACGATGATGACTTGAAATATTTCCTGACCTCATTAGGTTCGGCCAAGTCTGGTAGCAAGTAACCAGCATTGAACAAATTAGTAATTACAAAAAAGAAGCCTCGCACTGCTGCGAGGCTTCTTTTTTGTAATTACTAATTTTTAGGAATTAAGCGCGTCCGATACCGGAAGAATCAGGCATTGGAGGGAAATCGATCCAGCTGTCTTTAGCAAACTCGTCTTCGTCCTCGAACTCGTCTTCATCAATAAAGACAAAGCCCATGTCATAACCAGGCTCATAAATGTCTTGATACTCACTGCTGTAAGAGCAATGGAGCGGTGTGAGGTATGTGGATTGATCAAGTTGTTGGTTCATGCTGTCGGCCTAAAGGGTACTGTTTTTGTTCCGCTTGCGCGGGTACTGAACTGTTGTGTAAGAGCAATATACCCGCCCTATTTCTTTTATCAATCAAAAAATAGAAATATATAAAAATATTTCTATCAAGAATTATTTTATTTGTTCAATGCGGTGTAAAAATACCTTTAGACGACGATAATCGTTACCAGAGAGCAGAGCGAAGCCGTGGCTGATATCCTCTAGGAGCTTGGCCGTGAGGAGTCCGTTGGCTTTAATGGTTCTCAAAATAGCCAATAAAAGCTCATCAAGATTCTGGATGGCTGGCGAGTAGCCGTACAGTACTTCTAAGAACTGTGCATCAGCGAAGAACTGCTGAGCCAGCGTTTGCGGTGCTTGGGCAACGAACGCGTGGATTTTTGGTGGCGTTGGCGGGATAGCGAAGATAATTTGGTTTGGCTCTTCTGCTGTTGTGTAGCCACAAGTCTGCACCGTGAAGCTTGTTTTTAAGAAAGCATAAATTTGCGGCTGCTCATGTTCAAGCTCAGCTTCAGTCTTTTGGTAGGCGAAGGGGGTGCGTGATGGATCCATGGAGCCGGTTTGAATAGTTGTTACAACACCAAGGATGTGTTGCCCTTGTCGTTCAATGCTCATCAGCGAGCCAAACGTGGGGAACTGTTTCCAGTCCCAGCTTTGTGCGGTGTAATGGTCGAGCGATGCTTCGATAACTTCAGCAAAAAAGGGAGGTTTGTTTTGGTTGGTCATGGGGCTGCTCTACAAAATTTTTAATAAAGGTTGTTCGGTGGATGTTGCACGGGCCGTGCTCTTTAATGGCTGCAATATGCTCTTTGGTCCCGTAGCCCTTGTGTTGTGCAAAATTATATAGCGGGTACCTACTTGAAAGCTCTTCCATCAGGCGATCACGTGTTACTTTGGCGACAATTGAAGCTGCTGCTATTGAAGGTGACAATGATTCACCATAATCAAAATAATGGCAGACAAGCTGATTGTATCGCTCGTCACGGGCAATTTTTAAGGGCATAGCATCGATTAAAACATACTGTAGTAGATCAAGAGCAATAGGTGTTTTTTCGGTTATACCAAAAAACGCACGATGCATTGCTAAAAGGGTTGCTTGGTAAATGTTGATCTTATCAATAGTTGCATGGTCGACCTGTGCAGTTACCCACGTAGCATGCTCTTGAATCCAGGCAAAAGCTTTTTCACGTTGCGCCTTAGACATTACTTTTGAGTCTCTGAGCAACGGTTGTTGGGTATTGAGTGGTAGTATGACGGCGCCAACCACTACCGGGCCAGCAAGGCAACCACGGCCAGCTTCGTCAATGCCAATGACATAGCGCTGTTGCGCCCATGCCTCAGTTTCAAAATAAGCGTTTTTGGTAATATGTATGCTATTTGCCATGATATTGCATGTTAGCATGGGATGATTTTTTTCTCACCTAAAAGCTTTTCTTCTATTATTTGCCTCCGTGTCACAAAAAATTTTGTGATACATCTAGTAATTTTTTCTGGCTTTTGAAATCGTGTTTGATTATATTATTGAAAAGTTATGGCAATGTTTGAATTTTTGACAAAGCAGGAAGGGGTTTTATGTCCTCAACAGAACTTCGCGTAAAAGAGTTGCTTCGTGAGCGCGGCTGGACAACAAAGGTCTTGGCTGAAAAGACAGGCCTTTCTGAGAGTTACCTGACGCACATCAAAAATGGCACACGCCGTTGGAATGAAGATGCGCTTAAAAAATTAGCAACAGCTTTTGGCTCGCACCCAGTTGATCTCTTTGCGCAGCGCAAAACGCGTACCGATAACGTTGAAGCAAGTGTTAAGATACCGGATAACATCAACGTTGATTTACAGCTGAAAATTGTACCAGTTATGGGTGAAATTACGACTAATCCATCGCCTTACAATAATCAGTTAATGCAAGTGACGACGGGTCACAAAGATGTGTTTGTGCCGGTAGCAAATAGTACCGATGAATCGATGTTTTGCTTGCATGTGGAAAATAACTTGATGGCACCAATGTTTGTTAAGGGTGACTATTTGATTATTTCCCCAGCAACGTGGGCACGATCTGGTGACATTGCTGCGGTAGAATATGGCAATGAAAATCCGGTTAAAGCTGTTATGCAAGTAACCTATATGGAAGAGTTTGTTGTTCTTGAAGCACCAAACCACAAAAATCCACCGGTTGCATTAGTTCGCGGCAAAGATCATTTCCGTGTGATTGGTAAAGTAATTTATCGTTACCAACGCATGTTATAGAACGTAGCTTCTATATAAAAAGACTATAATAAAAAAGACGCCGAGTAAAAATGGCGTCTTTTTTATTTGTTAAAAACTTGAACGATTACTTTGAGCGCATCAAAGAAAAAGAAACTACCGACGGTTATCATGATGCAGGCGGTAATCGTGCCAACTAATTTTAGCTTGTCTGGCTTCATAACTTTGCCGATAGAGCTTGCGATGTAAGCAACAATGGTCAGAATCCCCAGTGATCCCAGTACCGTAAGCGTACTGCCAAGCAGTAAATCAGTGGTAGTAAGCGGCTGCTTACCAGTAGGCAGTACTTGGGCACCAGCAAACATAAAAAATAGAATAGTTAATGGGTTAATGACGGTTGATAAAAATGATTTTGTTGCGCTGAGTAGCAAGGAATTTGCTGATACAGGCGTTGAGTGAGACTGTTCTGGCGTTTGATAAAAAAGCAGTTTGAGGCCATAAAGCAAGAGCAGACTACCACCAACAAGATCAATAGTAACCTGATAGGTCGCAGATTTTTGTAGCATGGCGAGCATGCCAACGAGCCCTAAGAAAATTAACAAGCCATCACCAAGTGCTGCCCCGAGAGCGGTGAAGAAGCCTTTTAAAAAACCTTTAACGGCGCTGTTATTAAATGTCATGATGAAAATAGGCCCCATGGTGGATGAAGCAGAGACGCCAACAAAAAAGCAGGCGGCTAAAAACCAATAGTTCATTATAAAACCCCTTGTCTGGAAAACTTTTGAGTTATTTTACCATAAGTAGTAACATTAAGGAAAATTATTAGTCACAAGGAATTCATGAAGCAAACAACAACCGCTGAACGCACAATTTTATTTGGTACTGATGGCATTCGAGGTCACGCTGACCATTTCCCCTTTGATGATTATACCGTGATGCGGATTGGATATGCTATAGCTTTATGGGCTCGCGAAAAATATGCGGTTGCACAACCAAAGCTCTTGGTTGGTATGGATACCAGAATTTCTGGTGATCGCATAAAAATGGCTCTGTTTGAGGGGCTTGGACGAGCCGGCGCTTTAGTGATTGATGCTGGCGTGGTACCAACCCCGGCTGTTTG
>CAMBZK010000075.1 GCA_945872225.1 candidate division TM6 bacterium UASB124 | reverse complement strand
CTGTTGATGAAGAAGAATTAGCTGCTGCAGTTGCAAAGGCAACCAAAGCAGCAATTGCAGCAATTGCTGCACGTCCAAGAACTACTTTTGATAGCATTACAAGAATAGCGTCTCCCTTGATGGTAGATGCGGTTACTCAGCAGGCTCCTGCTCGCAGTTCATTTTTCAACAAAGCTATGGTTCCCAAAACTATGATTGTCGCCGCCCTTGTTGCTTTCACCGCTGGCGCAGTAAGACGCTGTTTTCAGGATACAATGATGAGAGTGACACCTATTTTTTTTGAGAACAGTCGGATGTGTAGATTGGCAACGGGTTCAACTACTGCGCTGATGATTTTTGGTGGTCTTTATCTCAGCAGACCGTATTTGCAAATGTTGGCTGCTCGAGGAGTTAAGAGCCTTAAATATATGTTTGGTATGTCGCCAGCTCAAAAAGTTGAGCGTGCTTTGGATAAATATGAAAAAGCTATTCAGAGAGCTAAAACAGATGATGCCACACAGCAAGCATACAACCAGCTCGAAGCTGATCTTGCTCGATCAGATTTATCACCTCAGCAGATTCAGAGAATACTTCGTCTTGATGATCTCTCTGCTGCTCAGTAACGCACTGGTTTGCTCTGTAAATAGTTAATGTAGGGATTATAAAAAAATAGAGGTTATGATGAAAAAATTATTACTGATACTTACTGTAACGTGTGGTTTTTTTGTTCCTGTGGATGCTGCGGATGCTGGGGCGCCAGCTGGACGACGAGCATCAAGATTTTCTCCGGTTGTTGATGCTCCGGATATTGCTGTTGATCAAGTAAGATTAGCTGATGCAGTTGCAAAGGCAACCGATGCAGCAATTAAAGCACGTCCAAATATTCCTGTTGATCAAGTAAGATCAGCTGCTGCAGTTGCAGAGGCAACCAATCCAGCAATTGAAGCACGTCCAAGAACTACTTTTGATAGGATTACAACAAGAGCGTCTGGCTTGAAGGAAAGCGCATTGGCAATGGCCAAAAAAACTTGCTCTGGGTTGTCTCGTTATCCTCTTGCTGTGCCAGCTGTTGCTGGTGCGGCTGCTGCTGTTTTTTTGCCAAGCTCCCGTCCTCTACTTGGTATATCTGCTGCAACAGCAGGAGTTGCTTTTGGTGCTTATAAAGCAATGAATGTAGCTTCTCTTAGAACCGCTCTTAATGCCGCTAGTAGGTTTGCTTCTGGCCTGTGCAACTTTGCTAAAAATACGGTTAAGTGCCCTACGGCTACCGGTTTTCTGGGTTTGGCAACGTGGAGTTTGATCAGAACGCCAGGTCGGTTTGTGAAGGCTTATACAAAGATTGAACAAGAAGGTAATTATGTGCCAGCTGTTATGGTCCCTGTCGTGACGCTTGCAACTGCTGGAATTGCTTATTTAGCCGCTAAAAAATTGTGGCAGTATAGAGCTCCGGCTGCTCCCGCTCCTGCTCCTGTTCGTGTGGCGCTAGTGAACCCTCAGCATCGCAGGTAAATAATTGTTTAGTTAACTGCTTGGAATAAACTAACATTAATAGAAAAAACCGCATAATTTTGTGCGGTTTTTTCTATTTGTCAACACATCGCACTGGGGGGCGTTTTACACCGCACCTTCTTCCCTTTAAGCTGAGTTCATAGGTTAAAAAGTTATTTCTCAAAAATGAGCTACTCTTAAATGGAGGCTGCTATGAATATTTCTCGCTTGGTAGGGCTGTTTGTATTTTGCACGGGTACCGCAATGCTTATTGCAAAAGCACCGGACGTCAATAAAGCTGTGGTTGTAAAAATGGGTAATAAGCCAGCGCTCCCAGCTGGTGGTGAGCCATTTTCAGCACCACTTGCCTTAATGAATAATGGCAATAACGAAGTTGCTCTTTATGATGACGATGATGGTGCCAAACCACCAATGTATTTTATGCCGTACTACAATCCACCTAAGCCAAAACCTGTTCAGCACGTCCAGCCAACTAATCTAAATCAAGCAAAGTTAGCTGATCTTAAAGCACAGGTATCGATTGCTAAAATGCAAGCTGACGAAGCCATGTGGAAAGATGTTCTTGAAGAGATGAAGAAAAAAGCTGCTGATGCTAAAAAAGCAAAAGAGAAACCAACCTTTATTGGCAAGTTTGTTAAAACAGCAAAAGACACAGCTGCGGATGCTGGATCAATATTTGTTATTGTTGTTGCGACCAGCTATGGGCTCAAGTTTTTCAGATACATGAACAACGGTGTGGGTGTAGGTAATTATGTTGGTGAGTTTGTTGCTGAATTGGGTAAACTATTCGGTAGTGCATTTTGGACGGCCGGCAAAGAAATTGGTAGCGCTGGTGTTAGCGGGGTAAAAAACTCTATTCCTGAGCTTGTTAATGCAACAATGGAAGCTGCTGGGTATGTTCAGGATACTGCGTTTCCTCAGGCAATGGGTTACCTCAATGAAACGGCTTATTCAGGCAATGGCATCAAGGCCAATACTGCTTGGACTGCTCATTATCTTTTTGATACCATTCGCGAGTGGCTGTAACCAAAACCGCTTCTAATTTATTTGATTAAAATTAAAAAAGGCCCCGAAAAATTCGGGGCCTTTTTTCTTAGCTATTTCTGAGCACGTCAACAATGTGCAAGCTCTTTAAGTTGCGCAGCGGCAGCCAGGTAGCGAGCAAACCGAGAAGCAGGGTGGTAATAAAAACCACTAGAAAAATATGCCAATCAAGCCGTGCCGGCAAATAAGAAACATAATAAACATCAGGGAGCGCAATGCGCGTGTGGTGTTCCAGTAAGTACCCGGCGGTAGCGGCAAGGCCAAGCCCAATGAGTGAGGCACTGATGGTAATGATCATGCCCATCCATAAAAACAGAGCGCCAATGGTCATGGACGACATCCCCATTGCTTTGAAGATGGCGATATCGCGCCGCTTGTAGGCAATTTGCATAAACAGCAGCGAAATCATGTTCATGCAAGCAACCAACGTGACGAGCGCGAGCACAAAAAACATCACATATTTTTCAAGTTTGAGCGAAGCGACCAGGGCGGGATATTGCTCTTGCCATGGGCTAACGCTCAACTGCGGCAAGCGTTTTTTGAACTGTTGCAGTAATTTGTCTTGCACTGATTGGCTGGTTGAGCGCAGGGCGATGGCTAGCTGATCAACACCTTCTTCGTTGAACCAGGCATCAAGGGTCTCGTGATTGATAAAGGCCATATTGCTGTCGTATTCTTCAAGCCCAACATTAAAAAAGCCACTGATGGTGACCGTACGGGCAACGAGCTTAACCTGCTGTTTGCTGCGTGGTTTGGGGATCATGATGGTGCACTCGTCACCAACACTGAGGCGTAAGTTGTGAGCAAGTTTGTAGCCAATGAGCAGCTGATCTGGTTTGAGTAGCCTTGCAAAATGAGCAGCTACATTTTTTGGTGAGCTTGGCAGCGGGCGTACTATTTTCTCTGGGAGTGAGCTGACCTGTGCTTCGTTTGCTGGCGTGATGCCGCGGACCATGACCATTGTCTGCGTTTCTGCATGGTCAATAATAACTTGTTTTATGCTTGAGCCGCTGATCCCTGCAATATCATTGCCAAAGTCTTTCATGAGCGCAGCTTTAATGCTAGCCTCATGCAGGCGTCGACCAGGACTGCTGATGGTGATTGGTGCATTGATGCCGCGAATTTTTTCGCTGATTACTGCTTCAAAGCCGTTGGTAATGATTAAGGTAAGCATAAGGGCCGTGGTGCCAATCATGATGCCAACAAAACACATACGCATCATGTGCTTTATGCTCGTGTTGTTGTGGCCATGAGTGAGATAACGCCAGGCTAAGTGAAAAGAGAGAGGCATCATAAAAATACAGTATTTTTTGATTAAACTGAGAAACACTGGTACAACTTACCATTGGTTGGTGCTCTGCGTCTAGCAGATTGAGCATTTTAAATTACTGAAAGAGATAGCAATGAAACAGAGAGTGATAGTGTGGCGAGCAAGTGTGCTGATGTGCATGGCAATGTTGAGTGGGTGCATAAAATATTATGATTTGGTTGAGTCTGAATTTCCGCAAGCGGAAAAAGAGCCTGACTATCGCGACGTAGCTCATGCTTACAAGCGCTCAAAAACGGTGTACGAGGAATTTGAGACAAAGGCAGGGTTTGATGCGCTTTGGTTGTCTGACGATGTGCGTACCTCGTATGTCCAGATGTATGCAAAAAAACGTGGCTTGGCAGCAGATGGGCGAGAAGAGCTGCTCAAGCGCCAACTAGAAGAAAACAAGCACTGGATCTCGTTTTATGTGCTTGCTGATATTCGTGAGCGTGGCGCTGGTACCCTTGGTGACTCTGCAACTGCATGGACCATGTTTGCTTCGGTTGATCAACAAAATATCCCGGCTGAAAGCGTTAAAGAGTGCGATCTTGATCCTGAATACCAGCTGCTCTTTGGCGCGAGTGGCGTTAATTTCAAGACCTGCTACTTAGTTAAATTTGCGATAGAATCAGCTGTTTCGGTAAAACTAGGACAGCAGTCGTTTAAAAAAATTGCATTGACGATGAGCTCACCGAAGCGTAAAGCGGTTTTGCAGTGGCATAAAGAGCATCTGAAACCTAACAAAAAAACACTGGTGAGCGATGAAGATTTCTATTGGGGCTGATCACCGGGGGTATGCACTTAAACAGGCTATTCAAGAGCACTTTAGTGCCATCGACTGGCTTGATATTGGGGCGCATGATGCTACCCGTTCAGATTATCCATCGTACGCGGCGGCTGTGACAAGCAACGTTGCCCAGCATCGTACTGATGCAGGCATTCTGCTTTGCGGTTCTGGTATCGGCATGAGCATTGCTGCAAATAGACACAAGGGAATTTATGCAGGGCTCTGTTGGAGCCCTGCCGTAGCAACGGTTGCAAAAGAAGATGACGGGATCAATGTGTTGATCATGCCGGCGGACTTTTTACAGCCTGCAGAAGCGTATGCAATTATTAATGCCTGGCTTGCTGCTGAGTTTAAAAGTGGTCGCTACCAAGAGCGCCTTGCAACACTTGACTGTCAAGGCATTTAAATCAAGTTAAGTGTTTTAAACATGTGGTCCCAGGCGGCTCCGCTGCCATGTACTTTGTATGCGGGCAGTTTTTCTTCAGGGCTGTACATCAAAAATTCTTTAACTCCTTCGAGTCGCCATGGCTGCTTTGCGCGTTCTGGGGAAGTTGGGGCGACTAGCGTAAAATCAGTTGTAGGAAAAAGGCTACGGAGCAATGCGTGCAAATCGGCAGCTTCTTGCTTTGATAAAAACGTACGGAAAAAATAAACCCTTTTTGCCTGGGCAATGGTGCGGTAAAAGCGGTCAATGCGGCGCTGATATTTTTGGGCAACGGTAGTATAATTGCTCATTTTGTTATCTTTAAAGTCGTGAATAAACTCGCATCCAGTGAGGCTGTTTTCGACAACAACCATCTGCTCTGCTTTAGCCATTGGTTTCTGTTGGTCGGGGCTGTCGGTGTTTTGATCAAGCCAGGCGTTGTTTTTACGCGTTGGTTTGAGGAGCCCCTTATTCAGAAATGATCTAAATTTTGTTTTGAGCAGGATGTGTAATCCGTGCAGTGGTGTTGCGATAAAATCAAAAGGGTAGTATGCCGTTGAAATTGACCGTCTTCTGAAAGCAAGCGCTGCGCTGCAACGCGCACCAAGGCTGATGCA
>CAMBZK010000074.1 GCA_945872225.1 candidate division TM6 bacterium UASB124 | reverse complement strand
ACGATCATCCGCAGACAACTCAAATGAACCATCATCTATGATAAAGTATGTTTGTAGTAAATGAATTTTTGCTACTTGAATAAGGCTTAAACCATTGTAAGATTTTTCCAATGGATTCAACCCGTAAGCCAACAGTTTTGGTAGTACTATTTTTATCTTAGGATGCAGGATCCTATGTTTGCTAATCAAACGCGCTAGACTTTCTGCAGCTTCAGGATGATTTATAATGTGCTGAGTTTCAACCTTTTCCAACAAACCATTTAATTGACCTGATGGTAAAGCGCCTTTGAGGGCACATTTCTCTATAGCCTTGCAGAGTTTGCGTAAATGTTTTTCAATTGTTTTTTCTTCAGAGCTTTTTTTAGAAGTTTGCCTCGTGAGCGATCATCCATTCTTGCTCTGCGGTAATCAGCTGTAGCACCCCTAACAGTTCTAGCAGCAGGGGCAACACCTGAAGCATCACCCAGCGTTATAGGTAGGTCAATAGGCAGGGCAGACGCCAAAACAGATACATTAATAATAGTGGCTGAGTATAAAGCTAGCAGTAGATAGAGCTTATTTTTCATAGCAATCCTCTTCTTTATAATAGATTGAATACCAGGCAAGTTTAAAAATTCTATTTGAATAATAACAATAAGTTAACATATTTGCAAGTAGGCTTTTTTATTCAAAAGAGACTATTTAGTTTGCCTGGTTCACTAAAAAACATGCCCAAAATGATGGTTTTTATATAATTAGAAAACTACTCAGCTTTTGATCTGAGGGGTTTTCTAATTCCTACAAACCTTGTCAACACCCTCAGAAAGGGTTAAATTGGCACTTATTTTGAATCTAATTTTAGTATTAAATTAATAGCTTTCCAACCAGCAGGAGTCTTTGATGTCTGGACATTCTAAGTGGGCAACGATTAAGCATAAAAAAGCCAAAGAAGATAACAAGCGTGGCAAGGTTTTCACCAAGGTTGTACGTGAAATTACCATGGCAGCCAAAGAGGGTGGTGGCGACCCTGCGGGCAATGCTCGTTTGCGCTTGGTGCTTGAAAAGGCAAAGGCCGCAAATATGCCGCAAGATAACATTACCCGCGCTATCAAAAAAGGTACGGGCGAGCTTGAGGGTGGCAATTCGTACGAGGCATTTACCTACGAAGGTTATGGTCCCCACGGTGCAGCATTGATGGTCGACACCTTGAGCGACAATAAAAATCGTACCGTTTCTGAGCTGCGCCATGCCTTTACCAAAGCTGGTGGCAACTTGGCAGAGTCGGGATCTGTTTCTTGGATGTTTGAAAACAAGGGCGTTATTCGTGCTCACGGCAGCATGACCGACGATGAAATTTTAGAAAAATTCATGGACGTTAATCTTGACGACGCACAGCAAAACGACGGCATGATTACGCTGACCTGTAAGGCAAACGAGCTAGCTGCCGTCAAAAAAGCAGTAGAAGCCGCTGGCCTTAAGGTAGAAGAGGCACAGCTTGAGTGGGTAGCAAAGACATCGCTAGCGCTTGAGGATAAAGAGCACGAAGAAGCTGTGTACCGCCTGCTCGAAGCTATTGATGACCTTGACGATGTGCAAAACGTTTTTGCTAATCTAGGCGATTAATCAACACAACGTTACAAGGAGGCCGCTATGCTGGTAAGCATGACTGGTTATTGTAGTAAAAACCAACAGATATCATTTCCCCATGCAGGGGAGGTGCATCTCACCATCGAGCTTAAAACATTAAACGGCCGCTTCTTTGAGGTCGTTAATAAATTGCCAAGCTGCTTGAGCCATCTTGAAATTATCTTCAATGCATTGTTGCAAGAAAAACTTATCCGCGGGCGTGTCTACCTCAGCGTTCGCTTTGTTGGTGGTGCTGGCAAGCTTGCTCAAATCAGCCCATCTTGGCCCATTATTGAGCAGTACGTACAGGCTGCACAGGCCATACAGGCACGCCACAAGCTACCGGGTGAATTGAGCATCACCGAAATTATGGGTATGCCAGAAGTATTTGAAGCCATAGAAAGTCCCCTTACCACTGATGATGAGCAAGCGCTCACCGCAGCGGTAAGCCAGGTGCTTGCTGCCGTAGTAAAAACACGGCAAGAAGAAGGCCTTCGCCTTGAAAAAGATTTTATGGCTATTTTTACCCGTTGCGCAGAAAAGCTTGCCCATATTAAAGAGGGTTTTGCTCAAGAAGTTGCTGCCGCCAAAGAAAAGCTTCGCGATGCCTTAGCCGCAGCACAAGCAGCCCCCGCAGAAGAGACAACCACCAATGAGCAGGCAAGCAGCAAGCTCTACAGCCCAGCGGATGAAATGCAAATAGCCTTGCGCAAAATGGATATTCACGAAGAGATCATTCGCTTTACCAGCCACATTGAAAGTGTAAAGCCACTCCTCGATCAGCCTGCCTTTGAAAAAGGTAAGCGCCTTGATTTTATCTTGCAAGAGCTCTTGCGTGAAACAAACACCATGATGGCAAAGTGCCCCTCATACAGCATCAGCAGTTCATGCATTGATATCAAAGTAGAGCTTGAAAAAGCTCGCGAACAAGTTCAAAACATTCTGTAACCTGGACACTTAATGGACAATAATCTGATTCCAAAAGCAGTTTTGGCTAAAGCAGACAAGATTTTAGTAATCGGCCATTTTGCCTTGGGCGATTTTACCTACCTGCAAAACTATTTTCGTGCCCTTGCTGAGCAATACCCGCATCTAAAAATACATCTATGGGTTGATGAAGTGCGCCGTACCTCCCGCTTTTGGCAGTGGCCAGCCCTTAAAAAATATGCTCTTTACGACTGGCTTGAAAGCTGCCCCTTTATTGAAAAAATCTATAAAGAGACCTACTCGCCACTTGGTCTGCATCGCTGTATCAAGCAGGCAAAAAACGAAGCCTATGATGTTGTGGTCAGCGTTGGCACCTTGCGTCCTCACCGGTATGCTCGTCTTGCGCGGCGGATAGCACCGCATGGCTTTGTTGCAGCACTTAAACCAGCCTTACAATGGCATGAGCCCATTAAAAAATGGTCATTTGGTTTGTGCAATGCGGTTTTACCAATCCAAGAGACTATTATCAAAGGGCAGCACATTACCGATCGTTATGCGCTTTGGTTTGAGCGCTTATTTGGTATCACAGTGCCGGTAGCAGGGCGCTTTCCATTTATTGATATTCCTAATGAATGGCTTGCCTATGCAAAGCTTTTGTTCCTGAAGTGGGGTATTGGTAAAGCAAACAAGAAATTCGGTCGCGTTATTTTTATCAACCCGTTTGCTAAAAACCATAAGCGCTCATGGCCACTTGAGCATGTGCTCGAGTTGATTATTGCACTCTGCCGGAAAGACGAGTACGGCGACGTCAGCTTTGTTGTTAATGCCGTGCCAGAAGAATTAACACGCGTACGAGCGTTTTTTAGTAAGCACTCCCTCAACAACACCTTTTTGTTTTCAGCAGAAGCAAACTTTTTCCAGCTTCCTGCCGTGCTGAGCCTGTGCGATCTCATTGTTTCGGTAGAAACATCGATCATGCACTTTGCTAGTGCATTGCACGTGCCCGTCGTTGCGCTCATGCGACAAAAAAACCCTGAGTGGGCGCCGATTGATACAGAAAAAGCTTTGATTGTGCTGGCAAAAACACGCAGCAGCGTTGTTGCCGATATTCCGGTGCAAGAAGTGCTACATGCTATTGATCAGGTAAAACCACAGCCAATGCTCGAAAAGCAGACAGAAGCTGCGTCAAGCCCGGTGGTCTAACTAATTATTAGGGCGTTATATTTTAGTAAAGAAGGAGATTGGATGATAAAAGGGCGATGCACGCACCTATTTATTGCGCTTACACTAGCGCTCTGTTTTGGGGCCCAAGAGGTAACTGCTGCAACATCACCGCGTAGAGCGGGTGATGAGACAAATGAGTACGATAGCGAAAGCCTTACTAGGCCGTTGAGCACTAGAGAGAAAGCGCGTCAGTTTTTATGCGAACATCGCAAGGCAGTAGCCGTTGCAGGCATGGCGTACCTGGCATCCGTTGTCGCTGAGATGAGTTTGTTTCCAGAATGCAATATTTTCGGGGATACTTTTTCGTCCACTGGCTGCTTTAATAGGGAAGTTGCTTTGTTGAGGCAACTTTTTGGCCTAGGTGATTAAGAGGAGATTTTATGAGTAAATGTATCACATTGTTACTGGTAATAATTGTTGCTGTCACCTCTTTTGCACCAGCCAATTTGGATGCTGCAGCTAGGCGACCTGACATGACAAGCCCAACAAAAAGTAGCAATCGCTTTGAGGTGCTTGGGGATATAGACTCGGGACAACCACTACGACGTAAGCGCGGCAAAAAACATGCAGCAGGGGCGATGGTTGCTGAACAAGCTGATGCTTCAGAGCTAGGGCCAGTCCACGAGCTTAAGCTCGTGGACTGGCCCTGCCTGTAGCGAACACCGCAGCTGCCTGGCAAGAGCCGTACAGCACTATCTCAAAGTCTCGTTGGGGGTAGCGTGGACGGCACTAGTAGGATACCAGCTTGCAAACATAATTATTCCAGAATGCAATGCTCACCATCATTACTACTGCGAGCAGGCTTGTGAGGAAATACACCGAGCGTATGTAGATGCTGTATTGAGCGCTATTCTTGCACCGTTTGGTTTTTCATTGCCTCATCAATAGCAGGAGAATTGCTAACGCGAGCACACACTATTTTTCTAATCTTTGCTTAAGCGAGCCAGGACCTTGAAAAAAGAGCCTGGCTCGCTTGCTTTTTGCTCAAGTCAGATCTAGGATGATACAAAATTCGCCAAGACAGGCGTAAGAACATCTCGGGAGTGCGAAAATATATCAATTTAAAAGGAGTGATATTTTTATCAGAGCACTATTAATATAATCACATACATTGTTGTTAAAGATTAATAATTATCTTTTGCACCATTCCCAAAGCAGCTTTTTATGAAACTTTTAACCATGCGCTCGTTGCTGCTCATCGCCAGCTTCTACGTAGCAAGCGCTAGCTTATTATTTGCTGCCAGCCCATTGCCAAAAGAACAAGGCGGCGAGGCTGATGTTTTAGATAGAGATACACAACACGACGCTTCTCCTCTCGGCCAAGAAGGCGACGGCAGTGGACCAAGAAGACACGGTGCAGCAAGCAATGCTGGGTTTCCTGCAGCCGGCGCTGATGCTTCTGCTGGCAGAGGGGAAGGCACTTTAGGTGCTGTAACCGAAGGCGATGGTGACCCACTCGGCGACACGCCACCAGGTCGCACTGCTAGGCATGGTCACCGAGCACTACGACGCACTGGTAGGCAAAGACTAGGCGGTGCTGCCCAAGCAGTACTTGCTGGCCTTAGATTAGGTGGCGGAAGAATGAAACATGCTTTGGTTGACGTGCCAGTTGATATGACCAAGAAATACGTAACAGCACCGTTGTACGCAGTACAGCCGCAGCCTGTGAAAAACTTTATCGATGCCGTCGCTACTAACCGTGGCTACCAAGTAGCTGGCGTAGCCGTAGGACTAGCCGTTCTCGTGCAATATGCGCTGGTTCAGATGGAACCCGCATGCGATTATTTTAGCCCAGACTATTCGGCAGCAACATGCGATGCTTCGCTAAAGGCAACAACAACAGTATGGTCCGCATGGGCTAGCGAAGCAGCTAGTGGCTTTGTTGCTAACTTAAAAGATTTGGTTGCTGATTACTATCCTGGTGGCAAATAGGTACTCATTACCGTAAAAGACAAACAAAAGAGAAGGGG
>CAMBZK010000073.1 GCA_945872225.1 candidate division TM6 bacterium UASB124 | reverse complement strand
GGGGGTGCTTCGTGCTACCATCGCACAACTAGATACAATGACGAAAAAGCAAAAGAGAAAGGAATTTTATGAAGCGCTTATATCTTCTTCTAAGCGGAGCAATGCTCTTGTTTGGGGTTGTGGATGCTGCCAAAAAAACCAAGCCGGCTGGCAAAGTTGCTCGAAAGGCTAAAGTATCACCTCACATTGTTAAAATAACTGCTAAGCCAAAAAAAGTGGTATCACCGTTGGTCAAAGACCAAGAAAAAGATATTTATCAATGGCTGCGGACCTATGCCGAAGTGATCAGCACCGTGCAGGATAAGGCCATTCGAGGGACTAACTTTAAGGAATTTATTGAGCATTCGCTGAAAGCTGCGGCAGGAAATATTGATTCACACTCAGCCTTTTTAGATGAAAAAGCATACTCAGCCATCATCGAGTCTGCTTCGGGGGAATTTTCTGGGATTGGCATTAGCATCATTAGCAAGCCACCAGAAGACGATGCCTTGGTCATTATCGACGTTGTTCCTGGTGGCCCGGCAGAAAAGGCGGGGGTTAAGGCCGGTGACAAAATTGTTGAGGTATCGACGACCAAGCTTCGTGGGTTATCGTCTGATGAAGTGATCAATAAGCTCAAGGGGTCGATTGGTAGCAGCGTTATGATCAAGGTCTTGCGGAATAAAAAGCCTATGGAGTTTACGCTGACGCGCGATACCATTAAAGACCAAAACTCAATGTGTTACTTTTTCAAAGACCAGAACATTTATTACCTCTCATTGCGCATGTTTTGCGAGCCTGTAGCTGATCAAATTCGCAAGTTGCTAGAAAAGGCCAATACTGGCAAGTGCAAAGGGCTGGTGCTTGATCTGCGCCGCAACCCTGGTGGGGTACTGCAGTCAGCGGTTGAGATGGCCGGGCTGTTTTTGAAAAAGCGCTCATTGGTTGCGGTGACCAAAAATAAGGGCGGCGATGTGGTAGATAAATATTATACGGCTCGCAACCCGGTGCTTTCGTCATCAACACCAATCTTTATTTTGATTGATAATTTTACGGCTTCAGCAGCAGAAATTTTGGCTGGGGCATTGCGTTATCATGCCATGCAAGCACAGGAAAGCGGTAAGCCATTGATGGTGTTTTTGGTTGGGACGCCAAGCTTTGGTAAGGGCTCAGTCCAAGAAGTGATACCGATTTCCAATGGCTGTGCGCTCAAGTTGACGACGATGCTCTATTTTTTGCCTGGTGATCTATCTATTCAAGCTACGGGCATTGAGCCAGATTTTGTTATTAAACCAAAGATAGTACCGCATGATGAACTCAAATGGGTTAATGAGATGTACGGCAAAGAGACATCGCTCAAGCACCACATAACGGTCAAAGAGGCTACTGGGGTCGAACCAGTAAAAACAGAAGAAGAAAAGAAAGCCGAAGCGGCTAAAAAAGCAGCAGTCAGTGGGGAAGAGAAAACAGCGGGCGCAGAGCCGGAAAAAAGCTTTGAAGAAAAGCAGCAAGAGGCGCTGATGGAAGATGTGCAGATTCAAGCGGCAGTCAACATGATCAATGTTTTTACGCTTGCTAAAAAGGCAGAGCCAAAAAAGATGAAGACGCGAAAAGACGCACTTGGCGTTTTGAAGCAGCATTTTATGACTGATGACAAGACGCAGCTTGAAAAAGTTGGGTAAAAATTTTTGTGAAGCCTTGGACCACGCTTTTACATTGGGTAGAACTATGTAGAGTATAGAAAGGCCTTTGACCTGTTCAGAGGCCTTTCTATGGTATTGTCTAAAATAATTTTTTTGCCATGCAGTGTATACTATAGGTATTTATTTATAGTCTTTTTTATTTCAGATAGGCGACCTGGTTCTAGTTTGTTTAAATTTTTTAAAAGAATGCTAAGGCGTGGATTTTTAGCAATAATGGCATGGTTATCGTTGAGAAAGTTGTAAAATAAATTGTCCCAAGTATTACACCAATCGCCACGTTTATAATCGCTCATTTTTAAAATATAATTTGATGAGCTAAAGTAAGGCTTTGTAGTCATAGTGCCCCCGTCAGAAAACTGACTCATAGCATAGACATTTGGGACCATTACCCAGTCATAAGCGTCAATAAAGAGCTCCATAAACCATTGGTATACATAGTCAGGATGTATTTTTAAAAGCAGCATAAAATTACCTATAATCATTAGTCTTTCAATGTGATGACAATAGCCAAAAAGGAGCACTTTTTTAATCGTCTGATCAACAGGCTCAATGCCTGTGGTGCCTTTGTACCAAGAATCAGGGAGTTTATTTTTGTGATTAAGGTAATTTTCTTTTTTCATTACGGATCCACGAATTACATATACTCCTCGGATAAATTCTCTCCAGCCAATGATTTGCCGCAAAAAGCCTTCTAGCGAAGAAATGGGCACTTTGTCTTCTGCAGACAAAACAGACTTAAGTATTTGCTCAGGAGAAAGAAGGCCAATATTAAGAGGTGCTGAGAGTTTACTATGAAAAAGAGTGGATTCTTTTTTAGAAATAGCGTCTTCGTATGCTCCAAAGTTATAAAGTCTATTTTCTATAAAATCAGTTAAAACTTTTTTTGCTTGTTTATGATCTACTGGGTAATTAAAGGTATTAGCATCGCCAGGGTTATCTTTAAAGTATTTATTGGCATAATTTATAGCTTCTGAAACATAGGTATTTTTTTTTAGCAAAATAGCGTCTGGGACAGTAACATTTTTTGGCAATTTTTTTCTATTTTCTGTATCAAAACTCCACTTCCCACCCAGAGGCTTGCCTTTATTGATTAAAACACCAAGTCTTTTCCTTTGAAAAATATAAAAACTGCTCATTAAAAATTTTTTTTTGCCAGAAAAGTAGCTATTTAAAATAGTTTTGGGGGTTAAAAAATTTGGAGATTCTAAGATGTTAAGAGAAATAGGAGCTCTGCAGTATTTTTGCAATCTTTTTTCTAAAGCATCGTCTACTGGGTCAAAAACTGAACATTCAAAAATATCATTTTGCTTAAGAAAATCTGCAACATACTTTGGGTCAGGGTATAAACTATAATCAAAATATTTAACTTTAAAGCCTTTAGCAGTTAATACATCGCTGAACGATTTTAAAGAGGCTCTGTGCAAAACAATTTTTTGTTTATGAAATTTTCTTGGGTATTTATTATCACCAAAGAACAAAGGATCTTCTGCTATAATAACGAGTATATCTTTGGCAAAATCAAATATTTCTTCAAAGATTTGATGAGGGTATACGAGATGACATTTTTTAGATGCTAATTTCATTTATTTGCTAATTAAAGTATGAAAAAAATAATTCGACCAGCTCGATAAAGATTATAAAAAGATGTTGTTCTCTTTTTTCTTGGTGAAATAATTTTTTCAAAAATTTGCTTCACGTGTCAATAGAATATACACATCAAAAATAACTGGTATTTTCTTAAGTAGACAAGCTGAAAACATTTTGTTTTTGACCAGGAAAAATGGTGTTTTAGAGCCCTCGTCTGGATCGACGTTTTCGTTGGGTAGTTCTGTAAACTTTTGGCTGATAGCAGGGCCGTCGTAATTATTCCCCACTCACCCTGCCGCCGTCGCCCTACGTGGCTATGGCGCCCAGGGAGCTTGCCTGTCCCGCCGAAGCTATAAAAAGCGTAGGCTGGATCGAATGGGCGCTGGCCCAACGGCCCAAAAAAGAGCGGTAGAATATATCTCTATACAGCGTTTTCAGTATCACCATGACTCCCGCTTTCTCTCGTCCTCACGGACTCCCGTCTTCCCCAAGGCTACGACGAGGCAGGTCGGCCAACAGGGCTCCTTGGCACGCCATAGCTTTAGTGACGGCGGCAGGCTGAGCGCGAAGTATGGGCAATTGCTTGTGTGAATACCTATGAAGGGTGATTCAGTTTTAAAAGAGTAATGAAAAAAATAGGATTTTATAAGTGTGCCCGACAGGATTCGAACCTGTGACCTACGGATTAGAAATCCGTTGCTCTATCCAACTGAGCTACGGGCACATCACTGAATTTTTCTGGTCGGGGCGACAGGATTCGAACCTGCGACCCCTCGCTCCCAAAGCGAGTGCGCTACCAACTGCGCTACACCCCGAACCGAATTTTTGATGTGCAATTTCAAGATACTCATATTGTGTGAGCTATGGGGTGAGCGACGGGACTCGAACCCGCGACTTTCAGAACCACAATCTGACGCTCTACCACCTGAGCTACGCCCACCATCAGCATTTCAACAAATAATCGCTCATTTGTTGCTAAGTAGTATAGGTGCTTTTTCGTAAAAATCAAAATAAAAATGCACAAAAGCCGATAGTTTCTACTCTTTTTGTTGTGAGAACGTAGATTCTGAGGCTGCTTGCAAGATGAGTTGATCTGTTTGCAGTGCTGCGACGTGGATAACCTGGCATCCTGCGGCACGGCCTGCGTCAAGATCGCACTGGCTGTCACCGAGCATAATTGATTGGTTGAGGTCTATTTCAAAATCAGCCGCAGCTTGCAAAAGCATGCCGGCTAGTGGTTTGCGGCAGCTGCAGTTTACTGCGTACGCCTGGATGGTTGCTTTAGTTGGATGGTGAGGACAGTAGTAACATGCCTGCATAAAAACGCCTTCAGCGGCGAGGAGCTTGCATACGTGGGCATTAACGTGTTGTACCGTCTCTTCGTCAAACATACCACGGGCAACGCCAGACTGGTTAGTGATCATAATGGGCAAGTAGCCTCGCTCTTGGTAGGCACGTGCAAAGGTGACAACAGGTAGCAGTAAGCGTATATCTTCAATACGATGCAAGTAGGGAATGTGCTGAATGAGGGTGCCATCACGGTCAAGAAATAAAGCCTTTTTTTTCATAACAACAAACTAGGTTAAAGGTGGTTGCATGCTTACCTGACTACTCATGGCGTTAGTATTGCAAAGCTCTGGGGTCTATGCAAGGACCCAATTTCTTCTAGCGCATGCGTTATGCAGTTTGCCTTATTCGTTCAGCAATGTTTGCAGCGGTCTTTTTATTCTCAGCTGGAACAAAAACACGGATAACAGGATTTGGTTTGGCGCTAGGTGCTGCTTGTTGGTTGCTATGATGCGTTGGGACCTTGGGGAATTGAGCAAAAAAGGCGTCATAAGAGGCATCATGAGACTCTTCTCGCCTGCTGTAGCTGTTGTAACGGTTGTAGTTTCGGTGGTCGCTTCCTAGGTTTTCTTGTGTGAGCTCTTGCAACAGCGTGGTGAGGAGTGATGCTTGCTTGGCTGCGGTGTTAAATACGGTATTCAATGGTGCTGCGCTCTCGTCAGCGCTGTCTTTTCCTAAGTCATTCAATTTGTCGATATTTTCATGAAACGCAGCCATAAGCGCTTCATCCATTGAGCCCGTGTTGGGGGTAGCTGTTTCTTTGGCTGGCGTGTGCTGTGGGGTAGGGATATGTTCTGGCGCTGCTTCTGCGCAAGGAGCTGCTGTTTTGTTTGCCTGGCCGCAAGCTTCTGGCACGGCTTCTTTTGTAGGAAATGCCTGCGAGAGGGGAGGTGCTCCCTGCGTAGCTGGTTTTGCTGGCGTAGGGCTTGCCGCAAGCCAGTGGTAGTACACGAAATAAGCGCTACCGCCGGCCAATAAAAGGAGTAGTGCTATGAGCAACAGTTTGTCGCGCTGTGATGACTTTTTTTCAAGCGGTAGTCCTTTGTGCTGGTAGCGATGCAAAACTTGTTGCAACACAAGGCGTTGGCGGTTGGTGAGGTAGGGCAGTTTGAGGCGCTTGCCAGCGCGGTTGATAACAAAATAGCTTGGCTGTTTGGGTGTAGCTGCAGGCGCTTGGGTTGTTGGTTTTGTAGCAGTGGCACCAGCAAGGTGTTGGTAGCCGATGATGCATGAGAGAAAAAAAGCACGTAGCCGCATGATGATGCCTTCCTAAAGTCTTCTTAGTAGGGCTCTGAGCATAACTGGCTACACTGGTTGCTGCAAATAAAAAAAGAAAGGCGGGCGGTGATTAATAACCGCCCGCC
>CAMBZK010000072.1 GCA_945872225.1 candidate division TM6 bacterium UASB124 | reverse complement strand
ATTGGCGACATAGTTTTTAATCTTATGGTCCTTGCCAATCGTATTGAAGGTTGTGATCTGACAAACGTCTTTCATGAAAAGCTAAAAAAGACTGCAGCCCGCTACACGGTCGAAAAAAGTAAGGGCTCATGCGAAAAACGCTAGAACTCGCTCCTCCTGAGCATGTCAAAGGACGCCCCGAAGGAGTGAAAGAGCGGGCTACTTGCGCTCAATAAGCATCTGCTCATAGGCTTTTGCCAGTACCGGTGCTAGGGCCTTTTTCATCCGCAAGCTTTCGGCTTGCTCAAGCAAAATACCGCTGTAATAATCGCCTGCATGGGCAATAGTGACGTGTTTTTCGGTTTCTGTCGCAGAAGCGTCATTGAGCGGTTTGACGGGGATTTTCCAAAAGCCACCTAAAACATTAGTGTGAATGGTTCCTTGGTCATGGTGCATAATAAATATGACGCGCATGGTTGGGTCGTAGGGCTTATTGTTTTTATAAATAGTTTGTGATGGGACGTATTCACTAGCAACGAACTGTGGTTGGTTGGTCGAGCGCCAGAAAGAGAGGGCGCGTGGTGCGCTGTCACCAATGGTTTCTGGATGCTGCAAAATAAGCCTGAGGAAGGCCGGCAATGTCTTTGCGTTAATGACGTTGACGCCTATGCTCAGCGAAGAATACGTTGGTTTGATTACCAGTAACTGATTATCAGGCAAGAGCTTTGTTATTTGTTTTGCCGTATCAGCGTTAAATGTCGTTGGAAAAATGCCGAAGCGAGGAATAAAGGCATCAAGGCCTGCGCGTTGAAAGAGTTTGTATGTGGTATCTTTTTGTTTTAAATAATCACGGGTGGCGCTATTTACGTAGATAAAATGTGGGTACTGTTTTTGAAATTTTTTATAGCCTACTCCATCACGGGTATGCTCTTTTGTCGCTGCAAAAACAATGATCCCGGCATATTCGGTCATGCGTGTTGGGGTCTGTACGATCTTTTTGTGGGCCTGCTGGAAATCATTGCTTTTTTCTAGTGCTGCAAAGCTTGCTGCATAACCTACGCCCAGGGTTTTGTACTCATTGACTGCTAAGGCACTTTTATCGCTGATTGCTTCAATGTGCCAAACAGGCAGGCCGAACTCTGCAATCTGGTGCCAAAATAATCCCCAGAAGGGGGAGACAAGATTATATTCTTTGTTATTCATGATGATTTCAGTTGCCCGTAGCGACATGTAGATGCCGTCACCACATTCAACAATTTTAAAATTGCCTTGGTCATATTTGATATCAGCACAGCCAAAACAGATATCGGCAGCGCTGTTCTCTAATGCTGGGGCTGCATGCGTGTAGTTATCAGCAAGAACTGCTGTGATATCGGCAGGATCCATAATAAAATCTTTGTATTTTTTTGCTGAGCATGTTTCTGGCGTATTGATCAGTAGCGCAAGACAAGCAATTATTAGCAGCATCAGAGCTCCTTATACCAAATTCAGTCATCGATGATTGAATTTTTAATCATGAGACTAACTTAATCCGCTCCCCCTGAGCTTGTCGAATGGGCGCCGGCCCGAAGGGCCAAGAAAGAGCGGTACAATACTTTATTTTTGTCCTCCCCGCTTTTTCTCGTCCTAACGGACTTCCGCCATTCGACAAGCTCAGGCTGAGCGGGGAAATCCAACAACATCTTCTTTAGCGCATTTCAGCATTACTGAACTGTCTTCAGATGATTCATTAAATGTCCTTAGGCATGGTGGCAATTGCTTCATTGGTAATATGAAAGCAGTGCAGATGGGTTGTGCCGGCGAGTGTTTTATGCACATGGTCGATATTGCTTTTTAAATCATCAAAAAACAGAATGCGCTTTGGGGTCATTTTTGTTTTCTTTAAAAAAGCCTGCAAGACATGCCCTTTAGGTTGGTGCGCCGTCAAAATGATCCCCTTAAAAAAACTTGGGTAGGGCTTAGGCATTTTAGTGAGCTGAAAGGTGTGCTTTTTTTCATCAAAGCTAAATTTCAATCCAAGGCTATTGACGATATCAAAGCGCCAGCGCTCCATGCTTGGAATACTTTCAAAGGAGCCTGTCCGCGTGTGGGTGAGTGCAACAACTGGAATGTTCTTTTCATGCAATAGCTTAAAAACAGTTGGCAATCGATCATCGATTAAGCTAAATCTCCATTCAGTTATCTGTTCATGAAACGGCTTTTTGAGCCATTCTTCAGATAGTTTTTCGTGCTTGACCAAGGTCTCATCAAGATCGCATACAACCAAATCATCTGGCCCTAAATCAGGGTAATGGGCGAGGCCGTCACAGACACTACTTACCGTGGTGATTATTGCTTGGGATTGTTGGTCTTTTTTTAATATAGGGGGAGGCACAATGGTTCCAGCATTAAGAGTGCTCGTATCAAGGAGCGCAAGAACTGCGCATGTAAGAATATGCTTAGGCTGCTGTTTAAAAGCCATAGTTGGGCTCCTTTTTTATTGAGCGAATAAAACAGTATGATAGCTTGGTTCATGAGTGTGCCATAGCCAAACCAAGATGCATAGAGAGGCAAAGTAATGATTAAAAAAAGTGCTATAAAAAAAGTATTCATGCTAGCAAGTGTTTGTTTGATGCTTTTTTTTGTTGGACGTGCGGGGGAAACAGCAGAAAAACCGCCATTTTCGCTGCTTTTAATTTCGTCGTTTTATGGTGGTTCCTATCAAGGGTTAACAGGCCTTGATCGCTATATTTTTAATTACGCGCAATTTCTCAAAAGTAAGGGACTGCCTGTTGTTGTTGTGGTTTCTGAGAGTGTTGCTATTAAGCAATCACTTGAGCAAGTCGGTGTTCCTTGTTTCAGTTGGAAGTTTCAGGACAAAAAATCAGCAGTAAAAGTACGAGCGTTTAAGCAATTTATTAAAAATATTATTGTGCAGCATGCGGTAACGCATGTTCATTGCAACATGCAGCAAGAGCTGCATGGCGTGCATGCAGTTATAAAACAGCATAAGCTGCCGCTATTTTATACGCATCATTATCAATACTCATTTCCCATTGATAAATATTGTTATCTGTCTGGGGTGTGTGTTGTCGATAAGTTTCTAGTTGATAAGTTGGCAAAAAAGGCGAGCGTTCCTGTTGTTTTTACACCACCATTTTTTGATGACGTAGCTTTGCGTCAGCGGCAGCATATGCCCCAAAAGTCAGTTAATCCTGATAATAACGACGCCCCCGTCATTACGATGGTTGGCAATATGTACCATGATTTGAAAGCAAAAAACTACCCGCTTTTGATCGATGCGGTTGACAAATTAGTACACAAATATAAGCAGCCATGCCGCGTACTGATTGTTGGTGATGGCCCAACACGAAAGCATATTGAGCAGTTAGTACAGCAAAAAAGGCTAACGAAGCAGATTTCATTTTTAGGCTTGCGCAGTGATGTTCCGGCCATCCTGGCGCAGTCAGATATTGTTGTTCTCACAAGCAAGCACGAAGGCTTTGGCATGGTACTTGCTGAGGCAAATATGCTTGGCAGGCCAGTCATTGGTCCACGGGGAACCGGCGTCGAGGGGGTGATTGTTGATGGCCTTAATGGGCTGCTTTTTGATAACGGGAGCGTTGATGATTTTTGTAAAAAATGCCTGATGCTCTTGAATAATCCAGTGGAGCGCTTAGCTATGGGGTTACGAGCAAAAACATATGCTGATCAGCATTTTTCGAATGAATATATTTTTGCTCAAATGAAAAGCTTGTATGCAATATGAGCTGCGGGCTTCTAACAAGGAGATGCTTTTAAGGGTCTGTACCGCTTTTTTGAGCGAAGGTATTTATTGCATTTAAAATGCATGGAATTCTTTTGTTTGATAACACCAAGCGGGTTGGCATTGTTATAAACACAGGTGAGCTCTCGGACGAAAAAGCTATGATATCGTGCCATTTCTATCATGGGGAACATCATGGCAAGATCAGTTGCAGCTGGAATAAAAGCGCCATTCATTTTTAAGTCTTCAACATTAATAAGTTTAAATAACCAAGCGCGGAATGTTTTTAAGTGAGAGCATGACCATGGGTACTGCCTAATGCTATTATGCTCTAAGACTGTTTTTGGAACAGGAAATGAGCTATAGCCCTCTCGTAGCTCCGGATAAGAAATATAACGACCGTAGGTAACCCAAACATCTGGCTCGGAATAAATTTTATTGAACAGCGTTAAAATATTGGTGTGGGGCAACCAGTCATCGCCATCAAGTGCCAAACAAATATCGGTGTTTTCGCACAAGTGAACGGCCTTGTAACGGTTTGCCATGATCCCTTGCCTGGTGGCATTTTTGATTAACGTAATGTGTTCTTGCATGTTGTGTTCTTGAATTAATCCTTCAACAAGCGTTGCTGTGCCATCTGTTGACGCATCATCAATATATATTATGTGAAAGTTTTTATAATGTTGGGTGATCATGGAGAGAATGTTTTTATGGCAATAGAGTGCATTATTATAAGAAGGAACAATGAATACGAAGCGTAGCTCTTCGGTTGGTTTGATGTTTTTATAAAAAATTGGCGAGGGGATAACATCCGTTGCTGTGGCTATCTTTTTAACATGGTTTTTATTTTTTACTGACGTGTGTTTGTGTGAGGTAATTGTTTTTATACGTGCGGGCAACGTATTAAAAAAAAATAACAATATAAGTAGTGTAATATTTTGAATCATCATAGTACCTATTAAATTGAGAAATAATGCTTTGCAGGTTAAGCAATATCACCAGCGCAAGTAAAGTAGTTTGCCATATTTTTAGAGTCAAAATATGAGAAGCAATCTGTGTCATATATTGTAGCCCCTATAATTTTTTTATATGGTACAGAGGCGTATTTTTAACATAAGGGGTCATGAAATACGTCTGGTGCGGTATAAAATATATAAACGCTTAGCTTGGGATACATATGAAAAATAGTAGCATAGCGCTATGGGGACTGCTTTTTCTTAATGCTTTTTATTTGCCTGATGTGTCTCTAAAAAATAACTTGAAGAACCAACCATATGATTTGAATAAAGCTGTAGCTAATGAGAAAATACGTGCGTGCATTAAAGATCGTTCTGGGAGCGGTGTTAAGACAGTGCCGCTTGCCTCATTGTATCAGGCTAATTCCGCTGAGTTGCGTTTTGTTTTTTTTATTAAGTCGTTTAATAATGCGGCGTGGTATAAGAAAAACTTAATGTCTGTTTTTACTCAAAAATACGCCAATTACCATATTCTTTATGTTGATGATGCATCAGTTGATGGTACAGCTGATTTGGTAGAAAAATTTGCCAAAGAAGTTGGGCATCAAGACAAAATAACTATCGTGCGCAATGATGTAAATAAGGGCGGATGCTATAATGACTACACCTATATTAACACTTTGCCGAGCACCGATATCTGTATGGTACTCGATGGTGATGATTGGCTGCCGCATGAACACATACTGTCAATGTATAACAACATCTATCAGGATAAAAATGTCTGGCTAACGTATGGTAATTTTAAGCGGTATCCGGCTGGAAAACCTAGTATGTGCCCGGATTTAATGCCATTTATTAAACAGCAAAAAAACATACGAAAAATGGGCTATACCCCAGCACCGTTGAGAACTTTTTATGTGTGGCTTTTTAAACTAGTGGATGTTGATGCCTTTAGAATGAATGGGGTATTTCATATTGTCGCAAATGATCATGCTATGATGCATCCAATGCTTGAATTGGCTGGTTTGCATAGTAAATACGTACCTTCGATTAGTTATATTTATAATTGTACGAATGCCATTTCTGTTTCTAAATCCGAGGTAAAGCGTACATTAAATGCAGTAAGTACAGCACATCTTCGGTCGCAGAAGTTATATGATCGCATTAGCATTACTTCTCTGACTCATAAAAAAAGAATAGGAGAATATGATGATAAAAAATATACAACGAACATTGGTTGCTAGTTTTATACTTCAATTTTTGTTTATTGCTGGTGTTGCAGCCAAACAACCGCAGGGTCTGGCCTTAAGAAATAATAGGCTGCCAGCTCATGTAAAAAAAGGGAATCAAGTAAAAAATGCTAGCCTAGATTTAAATCAAGCAGCTGTTGACCCTACTTTATGTGTGATAAT
>CAMBZK010000071.1 GCA_945872225.1 candidate division TM6 bacterium UASB124 | reverse complement strand
ACGCCTCGAATCACAACTCAGGTATGGTAAATTCGTAGTCAAAAACACTACGATGAAATTACTTGCCGCCTGATCAAGAGTTGCTATCGCAAACTATCCTGCTATCATTTTATACACGCTGACACATAAAAAAGGAGAAAGCGTGGCTGATGTTATCATCCTAGGCGCAGGACTGACGGGATTAAGCGCCGCATACCATCTTGATGCCCATGGCATTCAATATCGTATTTTTGAAAAAAGTGATCGGGCCGGGGGGCTGCTCAAATCAGTTAAAACTGATGGATACACCTTCGACCACACAGGGCATTTTTTACACGTCAATGATGATGGGTTTAAAGCCTTTTTAGACAACACTATTGGACTTGCATCGTTTGATGTCATCCAACGGCAATCTGCTATTTTTTCACACAATACACTCACTGAATACCCCTTTCAAATGAATCTGCACGGACTGCCAACACAGGTAATTGCTGAATGCATCGAAGGTTTCGTCAAACGACATACGCGGATTAGAAGCCCTCAAACTTTTTATGATTGGGTGCTTAAACATTTTGGCTCCGGCTTTGGCAAACACTTTTTCTTTTCTTACAATAAAAAAATTCTTTCCTATGATCTTAAAAAAGTACACCCGGCATGGACCGGACGCTTTGTTCCATCAACAACGCTTAATAATATTATCGAAGGCTGTTTTGATAAAACAACGCGCCCTGGCGTCGGCTACAACAGCTCATTCTTTTATCCTAAGCGCGGTGGCATTGAATCAATTATTACCAGTATCACCAGCAAACTTGCTCAGCCGATACAAACACAACACGATGTTTGCGCTATCGATCCAACCGCACGCATTGTCTACTTCAGCAATGGGCACCAAGAGTCTTACAAAACACTTATTTCAACCCTTCCGCTTGATCGATTGTTAGCGATTATAAAAGCACCAGCACAGGTAAATTTTGCACCCGCCATTGGTAAGCTTGTACACAACAGTGTCGTCAATATCAATATGGGTTTTAACACACCAATCCCGCTGAACAAACACTGGATTTATTTTCCTGAAAAAGCTTTCCCTTTCTATCGCCTTGGCTTTTGGCACAATGTTTCCACGTCACTCGTACCAGCAAATCATACGGCCGTGTACGGTGAATTTTCATACATTGCGTCACGCACCAACCCCGATCGTGTCAAACGATTAATTGATCAAGCAAGCAGTAAAACGCTTGCTTTTCTCCAACTGAATCATCAGCATAAAACAATTGAAAAAGTCTTGCACCTTGACCACGCCTACGTCATTTATGACACCTGGCGCGAGAAACATTTACAAAGCCTCTTAGACCGCCTACAAGCACTCAACATTCATTCAATAGGTCGCTATGGCGCCTGGAAATATTCAAGCATGCAAGAGGCTTATCAAGACGGAAAAGCCGTCGCCGCATTAATAAAAACAAGACTAGAACGCACACCCCCTCGTGCACAAAAAGGAGCAAGGCGTGGAAGAGATGCTGCAGCGTTTTTATGATAAAAAGCAGGTACTGATTACTGGAGGAGCTGGTTTTATAGGGTCACACCTAGCAGAAAAACTGGTGGCACTTGGTGCACGCGTTACCGTTCTTGACAACTTCAGCTCTGGTAATCTTACCAATCTCAAAAGCGTCGTCAGCTCAATCAATCTACTATACGCTGATATCAGATCTCCCTACAGCTGCCTCAAGGCAACAACTCAGCAAGACATTGTGTTTCACTTAGCAGCTTTTATATCAGTACCAGAATCAATGGTCCACCCAGAGACTTGCATGGAAGTTAACGCTCAGGGAACAAGCCATATATTGCACGCTGCGGCAAAAAATGGCGTTAAAAAAGTAGTACTTTCATCATCGTCAGCTGTGTATGGTAATGCAAAGGAAACGTGCAGCGAAGATGATCAACCAATGCCAATGAGTCCTTATGCCGAAAGCAAATTAGAAGCAGAACGATTATGCAAACAATTTAGCGAAAAGACCGCTTTGGCAACAACCTGTTTGCGCTATTTTAATGTCTATGGCGACCGCCAAAACCCCATGGGCTCGTATGCTGCAGTCGTTGCAAAGTTTACGCATCTCCTCCAAGCCCGCCAGCCCATCACTATTTTTGGAGACGGACAGCAAACACGCGATTTTATACCTGTTGCCAAAGTAGTTGAGGCTAATTTGCTCGTGGGAATGGACCAAGCACACAGCAATACCGTCTTTAACATCGGTAGCGGACAAAGCATCAGCCTGCTTACCCTTTTGGGACAATTAGAAACAAAATTGGCTATAAAAAACCAAGGAATAGCGTTCCTCCCTGCCCGCCAGGGCGACATTCTCCACTCGCAAGCCACGTGCCAGAAGTTTAGCTTTTTTGTACAAAATCTCATTGGCCAAGAAATAAAAACATGGTAAGCTGTCTGCCTGGAATCAAAGGCCGAGGTGGCGAAACTGGTAGACGCGCTAGATTCAGAGTCTAGTCCTGTCAAAGGGGTAGGGGTTCGAGTCCCCTCCTCGGCACCAAAAATATAATCTAACCCTATTTTTTACGCTGACGGCAACCAACTTATGAGTACTAAACGCGATTTTTATGATGTTTTAGCTGTTGCAAAAACAGCGTCAGTTGATGAAATCAAAAAGGCATACCGCAAGCTTGCTATGCAGTACCATCCTGATAAAAACCCTGGCAACAAAGATGCTGAAGTAAAATTTCGTGAAGCAACAGAGGCATACGAAGTGCTTTCTGATGCAACCAAGCGCCAACAGTACGACCAATTTGGCCATGCCGGCGTTAACAATAATGGTTCACATGGTCGCCATGAAAACATGGACGATATTTTTGAAAATTTCAGCGATATCTTCGAAAATTTCTTCGGCGGGCAACAAGGTGGTCGCAGCAAGGCACAACGCAATCCAAGCGGCCCAGCACCACAACGTGGCCATGACCTTTCACAGCGCATCGAAATTTCCCTCAAAGAGGCATATCTCGGTTGCAGCAAAGAGTTAAAAATTTACCATTTTGAAGTATGCGGTAGCTGCAAAGGCTCAGGATGCAAAGAAGGCACCAAGCCAACGATGTGTGCTAGCTGCCATGGCGCCGGGTCAACCGTACACCAACAAGGCTTCTTCAATTTCAGCCAGCCATGCGCCCCCTGCCGCGGCCAAGGCTTTAAAATTGCCTCCCCGTGCTCGGAATGCCGCGGTCAAATGCGCGTACAAAAATACGAAACACTCTCTATCAATATTCCAATGGGCATCTTTCAAGGCGCTGAGCTTCGTGTCACCGGCAAAGGTGATGCGGGTATTTTCAAAGGCCCTGCGGGAGATTTATTTGTCCCCGTCGACATTAAACCAGACAAGGTGTTTCACCGTCGCGAGCATGACCTAGTAACGACCTTGGCACTCACCTACCCTCAACTGGTACTCGGCTGCCAGATCGAAATCGAAAATATCGACGGCACCAAAGAGACCATCAAAATTCCTAAGGGCTGTCCCGTTGGCAAAGAAATCGTTATTGAAAACAAAGGATTTGCAAAGCTACGCGGCGCTGGACGAGGACGGTTTGTAATTATCACTGACTGTGATGTCCCGACCAAATTAAACGAAGATGCCAGAATGGCACTTTTGGCTTTTGCTGAAAAACTTGGCAATAAGAGCCAAGGCAATGGTGGCATCGCAGGTTTTTTCAAAAAATTCTTAGGGTAATCTACGCTTACTTAATTTTTCCAGAGGGGCTTCCCATGCCCCTCTAGGCACACATTACCCATTGCCTCAATTTCAAGTCTCATGCCCCCCAACATTGTTTTACGCAACACTATACAATGCACCATCTTCCAAGCTATTTCCATTGACTTTCGTTTTACGTCGTACTATAATCCGTCCCGACGTTTAAACATCATTGTTATTACATGAAAGGGCACACACTATCAATTTATGCCGATTTTTGCGCAACACGATGCCCCTTACAGTCTTGACTTTGGGGGGATTTTATATACCCTTGCCTGCACGTATTATCACGCATTGTATGGTCTTTTTTAGTAGTTTTATTATTTCACTAACCACACCAAGGAGACTCATGATCTTCACACGTTACAACCGACGCAATGTTGCACGCGTTCTTTTCGCGGCAATGTTTAGCATCACGTTGCTTCCTGCAGTCCAGGCGCATGCTGAAGCAGCATCAGAAGTTACCAGCGTTTACAAAAAAATTGCTAGTTACCATTTGCCGTCACTTGCGCAAAAAGAGTTAGCCGAACAAGCATTCGCACAAGAGCTAGCAAAAGCAAATGCAGAGCGCATTGAAAAGAAAGAGCTTTCAACGGTAGCTGTACCGGTTGTTGGTGAAGCTGAAAAAATGCGTATCATCTACGACATTTTTAATAGCGCTGAAAACAAACAAGCACAAGACTTGATCGATGAAAACGTCGTTAATGATTTGAACTTGCTCTGTGGCGATAAATCAAACCCAGAAAGCCACGTGTTCAGCAAAGTCGACCGTACCCAAACTGCTTTTGGTAAAGTTGAATTGCAACGCATGCTCGCTCAGCCATTGTCTGATATTGCTGCATTGCAACAACGTCAAGCAGTGGTACAAAAGTTGATCAGCGATGAAACCTTGTTCAATACGCTAGATACGCAACTCAAAACCATTAAAATGGCAGAAACAGACATGCTCTGGTTCTGGAAGCAACTTGATGAAAGCGTCAAGCAATTCCTTGATCAAATTTACCCACAAGCAGATGGCTTTGATGCAACAAGCGAATGGAACAAAAGTTCCGCCTTTATGCAACTGCACCACAACTGGAAAACAATTGGAGCGCCAACAGCAACCGCGTTGACATACCAACTGTATATGGCTCTAATCATAGCGTCAATGAAAGCGCAATGGGCTTTTAGTGATAGCTACCGTACAAATTACACAAACGAAATGCAGGACGAAGACTTCCGTAAGCTTTGGAAATCAACTCCAGACAAAATGTCTCTTTTAACAACACCATTTGATTGGACATATCGCCTTGGATCTGCTGCCTACGAAACACTTAAAGACCCAAATACCCCGACCAGCCTAAAAACTACCATTGGCGTAGGAATTGCTGTTCCAGTTGCATATGTGGCTTATCAAACCTATAAGAGCCTACAACAGGCAAGCCAATACAATAGCACAGCAGGGACTGTTCATGATCACATGATGCCCGTTGGTAGCTATGCGCAGACCCTTGATGACGTGCTTGTAACGATCACTGCATCACCTGAACTTGCAGCTATGTTGCCTGAACACAAAGAGTTGGCTGCATTTAACAAAGCAATAAACGATGAAACACAATCATTGGTTGATGCGTTGAAGACCAGCACCTTCAAAGGTGAATCTTCATTCTTCTCATTGCGTGGTCGTGTCCTTGCATCATTCAAAAAGATGTTTACTGGCAAGAACCACTTTGTAAGCAGCATGCAAACCATTGGTAAGCTTGATGCATACCTCTCTATTGCTAAGCTTTACAAGGAACAAGCAAACAACGGGAATGCTCGTTACTGCTTCGTTTCTTACGAAACAGCTGACAAGCCACACCTAAAGGCTGTTAATTTCTGGGTGCCAATGCTCAACCCAAATACCGTTGTCACCAACAGTATTGAAATGGGCGGGGTTAACCCACGCGATATCATCGTTACCGGTCCAAACGCTGGTGGTAAATCTACCGCGCTTAAAGGTGTGATTGATGCTATTGTTCTTGCGCAAACCTTAGGTATTGCACCTGCAAGCGAAATGACCTTGACCCCGTTCACCATTATCAAGAGCTACATGAACATTGCAGACACCACTGGTTCTGCCTCGCTGTTCCAAGCTGAAATGCGTAGAACACAAGGCCTCTTAGAAAGCATTAAAGCGCTACTTCCTGGTCAATTTGCATTCATTATCATGGATGAAATCTTCACCGGTACCAACCATCGCGAAGGCCAAGCTGGCGCCTTTGGTGTCGTGAAAAAGATTGCAAACTATGATAATTGCATCTGCTTCTTCGCTACCCACTTTAAGAAACTTACCGAGCTTGAGACCATTCTCCCAGGCGTTGTAAGCAACTGCAAAGTAATGGTAACCAAGAACGCTGACAGCTCATTCACCTTCCCTTACAAGCTTGCGCCAGGCATTACTGACCAAGCAATTGCGCTAGACTTGCTAGCACAAGAAGGTTTTGATGCTGACGTGCTCCAAGCTGCTCAAGAGGCACTTGGTAAAGCGTAAGCCAACAAGATAGAAACGCCTCATCACAAGATGGTGGCCTGTTTCGCTACTAGTTTCAGATTGAGGGCCCCGC
>CAMBZK010000070.1 GCA_945872225.1 candidate division TM6 bacterium UASB124 | reverse complement strand
TCGCATGGCGTTACCCGAAACGGCAAATCACGACAGGCCTCCTGTGCCAGGAGTGTCATTACTGTCAATTGAAAAAGAGTTAAAAACGGCTTTTCTGGACTACGCAATGTCGGTTATTGTGAGTCGTGCCCTCCCTGATGTTCGTGACGGCTTGAAACCTGTGCATCGCCGCATTTTGTATGCTATGCACAATTTGGGTTTGTATAACGAGCGCCCCTACCGTAAATCAGTAATGGTTGTCGGGGAAGCGATGGCGCATTATCATCCACATGGCGATAGCCCAATTTATCAAACCATGGTTGGCATGGTGCAGACTTTTTCTAAGCGCTACCCATTGCTTGATGGCCAGGGAAACTGGGGTTCGATTGATGGTGATAATGCTGCGGCTATGCGTTATACCGAAGCGCGTATGGCAAAAATTGCCCGTGAACTACTAACTGATATTGAAAAAAATACGGTTTTGTTTGCGCCAAACTTTGACGAATCTACTGAAGAGCCAACCGTACTACCAAGTAAAATTCCAAATTTATTGGTCAATGGGTCTACTGGTATCGCTGTTGGTATGGCTACATCCGTGCCACCGCATAATCTGGGTGAAATTGTTGATGCCTGTCTTGCTATTTTGCAAGATCCAAACTTATCAGAAGAGCGTTTGTTTGAGCTGGTGCCTGCACCAGATTTTCCAACGGGCGGCATTATTTGTGGTCGTGCTGGCGTTGTGAAGGCGTACCGTACTGGTCATGGTCAGGTTACCGTTCGTGGTGTGGTTGACGTTGAAGAGAACAAGCGTCACATGGCGCTTATTATTTCTGAGCTACCCTACCAAGTTAATAAAGCCGATCTGATAACAAAAATTGCTGAGTTGGTAAAAGATAAGGTCATTGACGGTATTTCAAATATTCGTGATGAGTCTGACCGCCGTGGTATTCGGGTGGTGATTGAGCTGCGTCGTAGTGAAGTGCCACAGGTTATTTTGAACCAGTTGTACAAGCATACGGCCTTGCAGCAAAGCATTTCTATTATCATGTTGGCGTTGCATCAAAATCGCCCAATGCTGTTTGCCTTGCGCGAGATGCTTGACCACTTTTTGTTTCACCGTCGTGAAATTATTACACGTCGCTCTGAATTTGATTTGGCAAAATGCCGTGCACGTGAGCATATTCTTGATGGCGTGATCATTGCGCTTGATAATATTGATGAAATTGTTGCGCTGATTAAAAAATCACAAAATGCTGACGAAGCTACAAAGAGCTTGCATGCTCGTTTTAGCTTAAGCGCTGAGCAATCAAAAGCGATTCTTGAAATGCGCTTGCAACGGCTTACTGGCCTTGAGCGCGATAAAATTAATGCAGAAATTGCCGACTTGAAGGCAATGATTCTGAAGCTGGAATTGATTTTAAGCACTGATCACGAGCTGACGCTTGAAATTATTAAAGAGCTTGAATATATCAAAGCAACCTATGCAGATAAGCGTCGTACCCGTATTGAAGGCGCGATTGATAGCATCAGTGAAGCCGACTTGATTCCTGACGAAGAAGTACTGGTTACCTTGACGCGCAAAGGCTATATCAAGCGCGTATTGCTTGATACCTATGCAGTACAACATCGTGGTGGCAAGGGGAAGAAAGGCATGGCTGATCTTGATGATTCAGATGACATTATGGAAGATGCTTTCGTTGCAAAAAACCATGATGAGCTCTTGTTCTTCACCAACCATGGCCGTATTTATAGCCAAAAAGTATTCCAAATTCCAGAAGGTTCTCGTACGGCAAAAGGCCGCGCGATTATCAACTTGTTGCAACTGAATCCGGGTGAGCGCGTTGTTAAACTCCTTTGCACCCGAGACATGGAAAACAAATTCATTGTCATGATTACTCGTAAAGGGGTGATTAAGAAAACTGACGCTATGGATTTTGCTAAGATCCGCAGCACCGGGATTCGTGCACTGAACCTGAACGAAGGTGATGAGCTTGCTTTCTGTGCCATTAGCTCTGGTACCGACTCCATTATTATTGCGACGCACCATGGCCAAGGCATTCACTTTAAAGAGTCAGAAGTCCGCTCAATGGGCCGTAACGCTGCCGGGGTCCGTGGTATTATGCTTCGTGATGAAGACTATGTTGTTGGCCTTGAGGTAATCCCAGAGACCAGTGACTTGCTGTTTGCAACCTCAAAAGGTTATGGCAAGCGCGTTAGAGTAACTGATTTTAGAGTTGCTCACCGTGGTGGTCTTGGGGTGCGTACCATTCCGTGTGATACGCGCAATGGTATGGTAATTGGTCTTGAGCGTGTGACCGATGAGTCGCATGTGCTCTTGATCGATACTAACGGCAAGGTGATTCGCTTATCACCACAAGAAATAAGAACGATGGGGCGCCAAGCAAAAGGGGTCCGGTTAGTTCGCTTGAGTGATAAACAACACCTATCTGCAATGCTAGCATTTGATAATGCTGACGACGAAGAGCCAGTAGTTGAAGGAGCTGAAGCTGGAGTAGCGCCAACGCTCGATCCTGTTTTGATGACGAGTCCAGAAGACTTGTTATTGCTTGATGAGCAGGATGAAACGGTTGCGGTGCCTATGGTTGAAGACGTGCCTGCACCTGCGGCTGAGGAAGAAAATAACGACGACGATGATACAGCAGGAAACGAATAACATATGTATTCGGTCAATAAGCGTATTTTGATACATCTTTCGCTGGTCGGGCCCTTAGGTCCGGCCAGCATTTTGCGTTTACTCATGTACATTTGCCATCAGGCTAAGCCAGAGCTCATGCATATTGGCTGGTATGAGCTTATTCAGCATCATGAAAGCTTGCCGCTTGAGGTTGTTTATACCTTGAGTGTTGGGCAGTTGGCTGAAATCATGAAGCTTAAGCCTGCAGTAGCAGCCGAGGTACATGAAAGCCTTAAATCAATGCGCCTCTTAGAAGAAGAGCTAGCGCTGATTGCTACGCATGGCATAGCGGTGCTAACGCCATTTGATGATTGCTATCCAGAAGAGCTTAAACAAATTACACATCCCCCGATGGTGCTTTATTGTAGGGGGCTGCCGGTTAAGCCACTTACTAAACGTATTGCTATTGTTGGCTCGCGCAAAGCATCAGACTATGCGCATCAAGTTATTAATGCGCTGGTTCCGCCCCTCGTTGCGGGTGGCTGGACCATTGTTAGTGGCGGGGCTGAGGGAGCTGATACGATGGCTCACAATATTACGCTTGCATCAGGTGGAACGACGATTGCTGTTTTGGGTGCTGGACTTTTGGCGCCAATTTATCCGCCATCGAATGCGCCGCTCTTTGAAAAAATGGTACAGCAGGGTAGTGTGGTCATGTCGCCCTTCCCTTTGCGCATGGGGCATGATCGTACAACCTTTCCAATCCGCAATCGTGTTATTTCTGGGTTGAGCCTTGGTTCGATTATTGTGCAAGCAGCTGAGCGTAGTGGGGCACTGATTACCGCGCGCTTTGCCCTTGAGCAAGGTAGGCAAGTATTTGCCGTCCCCGGTCTGGTTAATGATGAGTTAAGCTTTGGCTGCCATTATTTGATCAAGCAAGGAGCTAAATTGGTGCACACGGTTGCTGATGTGCTTGAAGAATTTGGCGAAACAGCTACCGATGCTGTGGTTCGTGCGCCAGTAAAGAAAAAAGCTTTTGGGGCCCCTGTTTCTGCGCAGCAGACGGTGCTGCCGTTAGAGCCTGAAGATCCGATGCTTGCAACATTGCAGGAGCCTGCTACCCTTGATGAGCTGCAACTTAGAACAGGGTTGCATGCTGAGGCGCTTCAAGATCGGTTATTTACGCTTCAGCTTGAAGGTAGAATTAAACAGCATTTTTCAGGTACTTGGCAACGGGTATAGGTGGTCTTATGAAAAAAGATATTTTGTACATTGGTTCACAGTCCCCAGCACGTCAGCGGTTATTGCAGCATGCTGGCATCCCATTCAAAGTATTGGTACATACCAGCGATGAGCAGCCGCGTCATGGCGTGAATGAATTCACAGATTATGTGCTTGCCGTAGCAAAAGGTAAAATGAGGGCACTGCGCCTGCCTGAACCAACAAAGACTGAAGACGAATATATTTTTGCGCTGACAGCAGATACCTTAATTCGCAATCCGTTTACTAGCCAGATTTTTGGTAAGCCATTGAATAAAGACCATGCAGTAAAAATGCTGCGCTCTGAGCGCCAAGGACCCATGGAAGTAGTTACGGCTTGCTGTCTTGAAAAATATTATAGGCAGGGCGATGGCTGGCAACGAGGCGAATCTGAGCATTGGATTACCAAAACAAAGATCGAATTTTTTGTTGATGATGACTCGATGGACACTTACTTCAAAGCGTTTCCTGGTGCTTTACAATGTTCTGGATCAGGCATGATCGAAGAGCATGGGCTCCGTTATTTAAAAAGTATTTCTGGGTCGTACACCAGTGTACTCGGATTGCCGCTTTTTGAGTTATGTGAAAATCTCAGAAAACTTGGTTTCAAGCTGTAAAAAATAGCTCTTTCCCTCTGATCTTGACCTTCTTCATAACGGCGGCCTAGGCTGGCAGCAGTTAGCGAATATGTTTAGGGTCTAAATATCTCTCTGGGGGAGGCTACTATGATCACCTATAGCAAGAGCTTGTGCGCGGCTATGTTGCTGCGTGTAGGTCTTATGCTTATGTCATTTGGAATAATTTTCTCTGATGGCGTAGCAGCTTTAGCAGAAAGACGGGCAGGCAATTCACCAGTGCCGAGTGCCCAGGCTATTATTACCCCTGAAATTTCTTGTGCTGTTACTGATGATATGTGCGAAGTAATTGCTTTTAGTCGTTCTCTAGGAGCACCAGGAGAGCAGTTATGGGATTCAGTAGTGCGCTTTATTGGTGACATGACGCTAGATAGTTTTGAATCTTATTTTAAACTACATCCTGGGGTTATACGAGTAGGTGCATCTGATCATGATCGGCTGGCTTTGCTCAAACAGTTTCTTACCATTTTCATCGGTAAAATTACCTTTGAACGTGCCGCTGAAGGTGGGTCAAAAACAGAAAAACAGCGCATAACGCGCGAAGCGTTGAAAAGAAGCTATATGGAAAAAAATGGGTTGCAAGAAAAAGAGAATGTACAACCAGGAACACTGCATGAATGGCTCAAAAGGGAAATTAGTAAAAAGCGTTAACCGGCAATCTTAATTTTGTTCAAACTGTTTAAATTATAAAAACCCCAGCACTATTTTTTAGGCTGGGGTTTTTTCTTGACTCTCTTTTTCCAGATTGACGTTTTCGATTTATTGTAGGGCCGGCGATGGCTAGCCCGTTTATTACAATTTAGTTCATCACGTCTTTGTTATTTGGCTTCCAGTTCTTCAGCAGCTGCTCAAATAAAATCTTATTCGCATGTTCGCTGTGATCTATTTTTGCCTCTGGGGCAGCCTCAGGCGCAATAGCTTTTGTTTGTTGCTGTGGAATCAGCTGTTTTGCTTTTAGCATACGAGCCTTTGTTTGTTGCATGCTCAACCACAGCGTTTTATGGTCGAGGCTGTCTGCTTCAAGTTTTTGTAGTGTTGGCATAATCGCGTCTTTAGTTTTATTATCGACGTTTATAGTTTCTAAATTTTTTATTAACGAATGCTCGAGATATTCTAAAAAATCCAAAACCGTGTGATAAAGCTCTTCGCTTTCAGCAGCAGCGATGGAGGCGGCGTCAACTTTTTCAAGCTCTTCGGCAAAGCCGTGTTCAAGCGCTTGTTTAAGCATAGCGTTGAGCATAGCTTTTTCATGACGAAGTAACCAGTTGAGTAAACTGATTAGCTCGAAGGAGAGTGAGATCTGTGCAGACATGTCTTTCCTTTTCTCTGAAAATAGACCGGCCAGTAATAAAAGCAAACATTGCTGCGTGTAGCAATATCTTCATGCATTGCGTACTTCTATACTACAGTATAAATTTTTTTCGCTGATTCGAAAACAAGAAAGCAAAAATATAGGCCTTTATGCTGTATCTATGCTAGGTTTTGTGTAGAAGGAGATGGCTTTTAGTGTTATTAGTCATTAAAAAGGATCCAATGTATAAAATGATAGGTGGCATCATGGTATTGGTGAGTAGTATTGGGGTTGCCCGTGCAGCCATAGAGTCGCGTCCAGCTGACAAATTGTTTAACGCTTGGGTATCTGATAAAAGCGCTACACAGCAGCATATTTGGCAGCACGTTTTATTGTCGCCTGATGAAGAAGCGTTTGCGCGTAAGCTTAAGAAATTAAAGCGTAAGGACAACGAGCGCTATGCATTATTTGCAGGGCTGGTCCAAAAAAAGGCTGCCAGCGCGAAGTTAGCACCGACTGAAGAAGAGATTGCGCCAAAGCAAGTAAAAGCGCTCTATCGTGAACTGAACCATGATCCCGGCTCCTTTATTGAGCGCATGCAGGGTGCTGGCTGGCAGTCAGATGAGCT
>CAMBZK010000069.1 GCA_945872225.1 candidate division TM6 bacterium UASB124 | reverse complement strand
GACGTGTGAATACTGGTTGCTAGATTTTTCATTTATTGGCAGAAAAGGCAAAGCGGGCTCTGAAATTTCAGAGCCCGCTTTGCCTTTTCTGCCAATAAATGAAAAATCTAGCAACCAGTATTCACACGTCACTACGCTTAACAATAATGAGTACATTACCAGTTCATTTTTTAAGGAGTAGGGTATGACATTACCTAAAATCAGATCTATCAGTCTGTTAATTGTTGCAGCCCTGTTTGCATCAGCAGGTACACTTGATGCAACTTTTCATAAACTAAAAAAGGCTGAGCTTGAGACTGGCACAACCACTTTAAACCAAAAAGTTAACGCTCTGCTCACCAATTTAGGAGCCGTTCAAGTCTATGGTATTGTGGCAGAGGGCAAAGTTACTTCTTTTGATGAAGCGATTACTGCCCTTAATAATGCGACAGGAGATGCTATTGATACAGCTCTTGCACAAGTAGAAAAAGAACATGCTGCATTTTATCAAATATGGGATGGTTCGAAAGCACTAAGGGATGAGACCGCACAACTCATTTCGGAACTTCAAGGAACAAGAGACTACCTATTGAATCGAGATAAGAGCGGTAATAAAAAAATATGCGAAGCCTTCGACAAGGCTAAACCAAAGTATCAAAGCCTACTAAACCGCGAAGAAGGTCTGAAACGAGCCTACGAAAGCGCCACAAGACGCGTTTCGCTAGACATTCCTGTTGTTGGCACCTACCTATCAAGCCAGACAACAAGCCCAACAGACACGGCAAAAGTACCAGCAGCTGCATGGATCAGTGCTCAAACACTGTCAGAGCCTGGTCGCGGAGCTCTTGTATTTACCATGCTCTGCTCAGAAGTTGCAGCAGGAGCAGCAGACCAAAGCAATGTGATCGTTGCCTTTGTTCCAAGCGCAAGCACCACCGTTAATCCATTTCAAAATACCTTTTTTGTTCACCTTGGCAGCCCGGTAACAACTGATGGCGTAACCATGGCAAACCGCTCATCATATGTCTCACTCGGCGTTCCGCCTGCAAAAGAAACCCCTGCTGCAGAACAAGCCGTTTTTGCATCTCCCGGTGCTGATGTTATTCCAAACAAAGGCCCTGATGGCAGATCGCTCGTGCCAGTTGATGTACGCATTGATCTTGACCAACCACAAGGTTATTTTCTTGTAAGAGTTAAAGCTCATGGCGCACCAGACAGCGCTTACAAAATAGTTATTTCACCTAATGAAGCAACCAAAGCCCTACTGAGCAAAATAACACAGCCGTTACAATTTTTTGCCTTTGGCAGCCAACTTGCTTCAGCAACTATTTATGATCTTAAAGCTGAACCATTAGCAGCTGTTTCACCAGAAGGCTTTGATGAAATCAGCGGCCAAGACGCGATTGCTCAAAATGACAGTGCTGTTATTGGCGAAGACAAAGCAGGAAAATCAACCATTTTTGCTATTGCTGATACAGGCACCGCAATCCTAACAATACAGGCAGGAGACGCAGATGACAGCTGGCAAGCAATGCCTTTTGGCATTCCTGTTGAAATAGACAGTAACGTTACAATTGCACAACTTGCAGCAAATGCTGACCAAGAACTTTATCTGCTCCTTAAGCAAAAAAAAGCTAGCGCAGGTGACCATGATGGCGCTGTTTATCGCTGCAATCTTGCTGCTGCTGGAGAACCTAATTTTGAAACACTTGGCAACGCAGCAATTTTCAGATGCATTACCAGTGACAAAAAAAATAGCCTATTCGCTCTTGATGCTACCGGGAATGTTTGGCATGCAGCAGGACCTGGCGCTGTAGCAAAAATGACTGCTTCTGGCTTGCCAGCAACCGCTACGCTCAAGAGCCTTGTTGCAAGCAGTGATGTGCTTCTTGGCCTTGATGCAAATGGATCACTATGGTCTGGCACCGTTGATACAACCGCCAAAACAGTTGCTTTTGCAGCATTTGGACAAAAAGTCGGCGACCAAGCATTTACGCTGCAATCTGTTGCTGCTGCAAGCAAAACGAATGTAATGGGCGTAACAAGCAGTGGCCAAGTTGTTGTATTCAAAGATGCAAGCTGGAGCTTCTTACCGGTAAGCAAGACTGACTCTAGCCCAGTTGCTGGCTTTAGCGATGTTGTAATGGCTGCTGACGGCCAAGTAGCCCTTGTTGCTTACGATAGTCTTTTCCATAAAGGCGCTAGCGCTAAAAAAGATGATGGTAAGGACAAAGATAAAGACAAAGATAAGAACCCAGGCACCAAAGGCAATGACAAACCAAGCGCTAACAAACCAGCTCCTCGTGGCAAGGGCACTGCAAAGCCAGCTCCTCGCACAGGCAGAGGTGGCGGTACCTCTCGACGCAGCCAAACACCAGCAGGTAAAAAGCAAGGTAGAGGCAACAAGGTTAAAAAACCAGCACAACTGCCAAATCTTGGAACAGATGTAAAACCAGCAGATGTAAAACCAGCAGATGCTAAACCAGCAGATGCTAAACCAGCAGATGTAAAACCAGATGCTAAACCAGCTGCAAAAGCTAGAACCCCGATTAAAAAAGGCCGAGCTAGCGGAAACCCAAGATCCGCAGGCAATAAAGTAGCTCCAAGACGCGCAGCTCCAGCTAAGAGACCAGCAGCAAGTGGTAACAATGCTGCATAAAATCAAAATAACCTAGTTAAACCAAAGAAGGGGCATCTTATGAAAGGTGCCCCTTCTTTCTTGCTTATCTTTTAAATCAAATACCAAAAGGATGGCTATGGAAATATCTTCGCTCTTGGCTGGCATTACAGCTTCAAACGTTGCCCCCCTGTACCTGTTAAGCGTTGCTTTTTTTGCTGGGGTACTCGTAAGCTTTACACCATGCATCTATCCGATGATCCCTATCACCGCAGGCATTTTGCAAGCGCAAGCAAGCAACTCATTCTTCCACAACTTCCTCAATTCATTGTGCTACGTCATTGGCATTGCAACCGTGTATGCTTTTTTAGGGTATATTTCGGCAACATCATCAATAATGTTTGGCTCCTGGCTCGCGGCACCCTGGTTTTTGGCAATTATTATTGGCTTTTTTATCTACTTGGCTGGTTCGATGTTTGGTTTTTATGAACTCTACGTGCCGCCGTTTTTAATGCGCCACAATATCGCTACAAAACACGGATCACTCTTGCACACCTTTGCACTTGGTATTGTCTCTGGCACTGTTGCCTCTCCCTGTCTCACCCCTGCGCTTGCGATGCTTTTAGGTATCGTCGCAAAACAGGGCAACCCTATCCTCGGGCTTATGACCTTGTTTTCGTTTGCTTTTGGCATGGGCATCTTACTCATGCTCGTCGGCACGTTTTCTAGCACCCTTGGCATGCTACCTAAGGCTGGAGCCTGGATGGACGAGATAAAAAAAGTCTTTGGCTTTTTGATGCTTGGGGTCTGTGTCTATTTCTTGCATGCCTTTTTATCGCCAGCGCAAAGCTTTTTTGGCTACGCCTTGATTAGCGGCGCCGCTTGTTTTGTATTTTTAAAAGACGCCCGCCAAGAACCTTTTGCCCGTATTTTAGGAATTTTGTCCCTGCTTGGCACGCTGGCAAGTGCTGCCTATGCCATAAAATTGTGCTGCTAAAGCAATTTTGCCCCACATCTTCGATTTTATCTAAAAGCTGATACACTGGTCCTCATCTAAATTTAGCGGATTAACCAGGTTCAAGAGAGACCATAATGCAGCTATTAAAAAGAACCGTTTTTTGTGGGCAAGTAACCAACGAGCTCTTAAGTACTACCGTAACCCTTAATGGGTGGGTACACCGCCGACGCGATCACGGTGGCGTGATTTTCGTTGATTTACGAGACCGCTCAGGGCTTGTACAACTCGTATTCGACCCAAGCGTTAATGGGACAACAGCAGAAGCCGCTCATGCACTACGATCAGAATTTGTCGTTGCTGTGCAAGGTACCGTTGTAGCTCGCAGTAAAGAAGCGATCAATGACAAGCTATCAACTGGCCACATTGAAGTGCACATCACCACGCTGCAAATATTAAATAAAGCAGCAGCACTCCCCTTTCAAATTGATGACGAAGGTGCTATTTCAGAAGAGCTACGCCTTAAATATCGCTACCTAGATTTACGTCGTCAAAATATGCACGACAATCTTAAAATGCGTCACGAAGTTATTTTTGCCATGCGCAATTATTTCCATGAGCAAGGCTTTTATGAAATTGAAACCCCTATCCTTTCTAAAAGCACCCCAGGCGGCGCGCGGAACTTTTTAGTCCCATCTCGCTCCCAGCCTGGCTCATTTTATGGCTTGGTAGAGTCACCACAAATTTACAAGCAACTGCTGATGGTAGGCGGCATGGAGCGCTACTTCCAAATCGCTCGTTGTTTCCGCGATGAGGCGCTACGCGCGAGCAGGCAACCAGAATTCACGCAGCTTGATATTGAAATGGCATTTATTGATGAAGAGACCATTCAAACCGTGTGTGAAGGCCTGTACAAAATATTATGGAAAAAATTTCTTAACATCGAGTTAGCACTGCCACTCAAGCGCTACAGCTTTGATGATGTGTTTAACCGCTTTGGTAGCGATAAACCCGATATGCGCTTTGGCCTAGAAATACAAGACGCTACGGCCATCTTTGAAAAGCTTGAATTGAGCTTTGTTAAAGCAGCAATCAACGCTGGTGGCAAAGCAGGATGCATCGTCGTTAAAGACCAGTCATTCTCCCGCACCGACATGGACCGCTGGAGTGATCGTGTTACCAAAGAGCTTGGTGCAAAAGGCCTGTTGTGGTTTAAGTGGCGCGAAGATGGCACCATTGATTCACCGGTTACCAAATTTTTGCCAGCAGACTTTTTAGCACAGCTGCAAACAGTTATTCCTGGATTAACCAAAGAAGACGCCCTGTTCGTGGTCATTGGTGACTATGAAGATGCCTGGACTGTGCTTGGCCAACTGCGCCTTGCATTTGGCAGAGAGCTTAGATTGATTGATAACAACTCATTTGAACTGTTTTGGGTTACCGACTTCCCTATGTTTGAATACGACAAAGAGAGCAAAAAATGGGTTGCTCGACACCATCAATTTACCTCCCCGCAAGCCGGCTGGGAAAACCAAGAGCTCAAAGACGTCAAAGCACGTGCATACGACTTGGTCTGCAACGGTGAAGAACTTGGTGGCGGCTCTATTCGCATTCACTCAGCAGAAGTACAAAGCAAAATTTTTGACCTGCTTGGCATGACGCGTGAAAAAGCTGAAGAGAAGTTCAAATTTTTACTTGATGCGCAAACTGTTGGCTACCCCCCTGAGGGCGGTGTAGCATTTGGTATCGACCGCTTGATTATGATCTTGACTGGTACGGATGCCATTCGCGACGTGATAGCATTTCCTAAAACGCAGAATGGTAGCTGTTTAATGATGAGTTCACCATCAACGGTTGAAGATGCTCAGCTCCGCGAGTTGCAAATTAAAAGTACTTACATCGACCCAAAAGCAGTAGCTCAAAAAAAAGCAGAAACAACTAACGCTCTCTAAAAATGAAGGGGTATTTATGACCATGATAGTAAACACGCAAAATTTTGAAGAAGAAGTAAAAAAATCACCGTTGCCTGTCGTTATTGACATGTACGCCACCTGGTGTGGACCATGCAAAATGATGGCACCAGTGTTTGATCAGCTTGCCAAAGACATGGCTGGTCAATATAAATTCGTAAAAATTAATATTGACGAAGAGCGTGACCTGGCAGTCCAATACAACGTCTCTTCAATCCCAACCTTTCTCTTTCTCAAAGACGGCAAAATGGTTGCTAAAGAAACTGGTTACATGAACAAAGATGCGTTGGTAAGCAAAATTACCGGCCATCTTGGTTAGTGCATGAATAACCATATACAAGTTATTGCCCGTGCGGTCATTATTGACGACGGGCATATTCTTTTAACCTGCAGTACCAACGGCTCCAAACGCTACACCTATCTGCCTGGTGGGCACGTTGAGCTTGGCGAGCCGAGTAAGGTAGCCTTGTTGCGTGAGCTAACAGAAGAGCTTGGTGTCACTGATGCCAACATCACGCGCCTTTTGGGCACGCATGAAAGCCTATGGCATGACAGCACCAACACACTGCAACATGAAATCAATATTATTTTTGCTACTGACGTCCCTGGCTTTTCACGCCATGAGACCCCGGCTTCACAAGAAGCACATATCTCTTTTGTCTGGGCACCGCTTGACCAGCTAGCGGATGCAAATCTGCTCCCTGTCATCATGCGCACACGCTTGGCAGCATTACTCGCCGGACCAGCCATTGAGATCATCACCGATTAAATTCAATGCGTTTTAACAGGACTTTTAAAAAGTAGCGAAAGTTTCAACTAGATCAATATATTGATCAATTAGCCACACATTGTTTTTAGACTTTAAAATACCCAAAACAGCCTCCGGCGACCGTTTTTTCTTGAGATATTTTACTTCCTCAAGGGCAAC
>CAMBZK010000068.1 GCA_945872225.1 candidate division TM6 bacterium UASB124 | reverse complement strand
CAGGAACAAACTCGAGCACCCCGCTCCTCCTGAGCCTGTCGAAGGACGAAGCCCATAGGGCGAGGGAGAGCGGAACCATATTTTCATTGTCATTACACCGTTGGTGCTTGATCAAGCGAACGATACATAATTGCCTCTTGCACATGCTTACGGTCAATCTGTTCACTGCCATCAAGATCGGCAATGGTACGCGCAATTTTTAAAATTTTATGGTAGCCACGCATGCTCATGCCAAGTTTATCAAACGCAAGACGCACAATCTGCTCAGCAGCTGGGGTCAGCACACAGTACTGCTCGACCTGCGTCGCATTCATGCGTGCATTACGCATAGCACCAAAACGGGCTTCTTGGACGGCAACGGCACGCGCTACCTCGGCATAGAGCTCTGCAGAGCTCTTGCCCATCAATGATGCATCTTTAATCTCGTCGTAATTGATGGATGCAACGTGCACGTGTAAATCAATACGATCCAGTAATGGCCCAGAGAGCTTGGCTACGTATTTTGCGACCTGCTGCGCCGTGCAGGTACACTGCTTTTTACGATCGCCAAAATAGCCACACGGGCATGGGTTCATCGCTGCGACCAGCAAAAAGTGAGCCGGATACTCGACCGCACAACTCGCACGCGAGATATGCACCGTGCCACTTTCCAGCGGCTCACGCAGCACCTCAAGCGTTGCACGCGCAAACTCTGGCATCTCATCCAAGAATAAGACGCCCTGACTAGCTAAGCTGATCTCACCCGGACGTGGATTGGTGCCCCCACCAACCAGGCCAGCTTGCGAAATAGTGTGATGCGGTGCTCGAAACGGTCGTTCAACAATGAGCGTTTGGCTATCGAGCAGCCCAGCAATAGAATAAATTTTGGTAGTTTGAATAATTTCATCAAATGACATCGATGGCAAAATAGTCCCAAGGCGGCGCGCAAGCATTGTCTTGCCAGAGCCTGGCGAGCCAATGAGCAAAATATTATGCCGCCCAGCTGCTGCAATTTGCAATGCACGCTTGGCCGCCTGCTGCCCTTTAACCTGATTAAAATCAACCAGATGTGCTGGCTGCTCAGTCGCTTCTTTAAAGGTCGACAGCGTTGGTTGAATACTAATCTCACGGCGTAAGTAGCCCACCAGCTGAACCAACGAGCTGACACCAATAATGTCGATGCCCTGGATCAAGCTTGCTTCGCGCGTATTTTGTTCAGGAATGATAACGCGTTTTTTGCCCGCCTCCATGGCGGCATGGACAATTGAAAGCACGCCTCGCACCGGACGCGTACGCCCATCAAGTGACAACTCGCCAAGAAAGAGTGATTCTTCAATAAAATCCGCGGGGATATCGGTCAGCTTTGCTGCCTGCAAAATAGCGACGGCGATGGGCACATCAAAAAGAATGTCTTCTTTTTTCAGCGACGCTGGCGCCAGGTTCACCGTAATAAATTTTTCAGGCAAAATGAGGCCGCTATTTTTAAACGCGGCCTTGATGCGGTCAGCGCTTTCATTAATTGCTTTGTCAGGAAGCCCAACAATCCGAAAGCCAATGAGGCCCATTGAAAGATCAGCTTCTACTTCTACAGGATGTGCGTGAATGCCAATGGTCGTTGCGGAGTGAACAAGTGCGTGCATAAGGTGATGGCCAGGTAAGCAAGGTTAAACAAGTGCAGTCCGGCAAGGTATACCACTAAATCCTGAGCTTGCAAAGAAGCGTACAAAAAGAGCTTTTTTGGCATAAATTTTAGCTATTAAGCAGAAAAAACACCCCTTGCTCCCCCTAGCCATTTTTGGCCAAAAACCCTAGCGTTCCTCAGCCCAAGCCACGCTTTTTTGCCTATTTTGCCATATTTTTTATCCAGTTTGTAAATATTAAAAATATATCTTATAGTCAAAGCACACAAATTGAATCATGCAAAAGGTACTAAAAACAATGTTTTTGGGAGGTTTATTATGAAGAACGTAATCAAAACAACCCTACTCGCCCTGGCGCTCATGACCCCTATGGCTGTCAATGCCGCAGGCGCTCCTGCTGTGACTGCTACTGGAATTAGCAACGCTAAAAGCCGCCGTGCCGAGCGACGACGTGCAGAAAGAGCTAGCCTGGGAGGAGCACTTGCTGTGCTACCAAAAGTTATTCTTACAAATCATCTTGCTGGTTATTTAAACGAAAAAGACCTCACAGCGCTCGGCGCTACAGCAAAATACCCTCGAGCAGTGCTTCACAACGATTTAATGCTTGCTCAGGCCAAGGGGAATAGACATGTGTTTATATGCTCTATCAATAGGACTATCCGCAGAATGCTCTCTTCAGGAATAATTGTTTCTACCCTGGGAGGCTTAATGGTCGGCAGTTACAGTTTTTATGATAGCAATTCCCTGTATGATACCATTAAAACTATTATTGCTGGCAGCGGCATTACACGAATTAGCGCTATTTTAATTGCTGGGTGGATTGTTCCCAGCATTCACACTCCCACTCAGCTGAACTTTGATATTTCAGGCGCTGTTGCTATTAGCCCTGAAGCTAAGCACAGGGCTTTCTTTGATGCTGTGTTAGATAAGACTTTTGGCTATAAAACAGACGATTCGCGTACCTTCCTAGCGCAGTTTTATAAACAAATCGGCAGTTTTTATATAAAAAGTCTAGCGGCTACTTCACTGGGAATGATGATATGGAATTGGCTTAAATCCTGATAATCTAAAGACACATTAGGAGTAAAGCTTTACGGAACAAAAGCTTAATTAAGAGCACTTTTTTGGAGGTTTATTATGAATAATGTAATCAAAACAACCCTACTGGGCCTAACTATGCTGATGGCAATCGCCGCCAACGCCGCAGGCGCTGCTACTGGAGTTAATGATGATACTACTGTAGTTAAAGCTTCAGCAGTTGAACTAGTTGCAGCCAGGATTGCCCCATTTTTAAGCCCGAAAACAGGATTAGGCACTTTTGCATCAACATCAAAAGCAACAAACAGCATAAGTAAAAAACAGCTTTTTTTGGAACATATCAAGCAAGCCTCTAAGCTGCGCCAAATACAGCGTGCTATGATTTACGTTATAAATAACACGAGCTACTACCCTCGTGGCATAACTGAAACTGAACGCTTGATAACAGAGATTAGGCCAAACCTGAATAAAAATGCCCTACTCCATTACGCAGTGATGCTTTCGCGACCAGCAATTGATCATACGACTACCAGATCAGAAATTCGAACTGGTAGAGCAGAACGCAATTACAACCTTATTCGATTATTAATCAGGAATGGCGCAGATGTAAATTTTGCCAATAAAGAAGGTAAAACGCCATTGGATCTCAGCCTAGAGATTTATCGTGGTGATATTGCAGCTTTGCTTATTGAACTTGGTGCAACATGTAGCCTAAAACAACGCTTAAAAATCCTAGAATTGCGCTGCGAAGAAGCAGGATTCCCGATCATCGAAACAGCAACTCAAATCGCTACTATCGGGGCAATCTTCTTTGGCATAAAAAGACTGCTGCGGTAAGAACATCAAGCCATCTCAAGCGTCGGCGTTATAAAAATGAGCAGCTGACGATCTTGCAACTTCTTATGCTTCCAGCTGAACAAGAAGCCAAGCCCAGGGATATCTTGTAAAAATGGCACCCCATTTTTCTCAAACACCTCATCGTTCGTGATCAGCCCACTAATCATGGTCGTTTCGCCGCTACGAAGCAGCACCCGGTTCTGTGAGCGCGATGTATTGATGGTGTAATTGAATGGCGCCCCATTGTTACCAGAACTGATCTGTTGCTCGCTACTTAAAAGCGAAAGCTGTGAATTTTCGACAAAAATATCTAAAAATATTTCTTGATGGCTCGGCGAAACCGCAGGGGTTACTTTAACTTTCGTGCCAATATCCTTGTATCGCACAGTGGTTACGTTCGTCGAATTGCCAGCAATGTTTTCATCCAAGCGTACTGAAAGCGGGAGCTCACGGCCAACTAAAATTTCAGCCGTCTCCTCGTTATGCACCAACAGTGATGGCTTCAGAATAGTCCGCAGCTCCGAGCGGTTCTCGGCCGCATCAAGCTCGAGGGTCAGCCGCTTGGTGTTCATATCGTTATTGCCAAATACAAACGGCAGCTTAACGAGTTTTGATGCCGTATCAGGAATGAGATTAAAGGCCCAGCCAACAATATTATTATACGGGGTTTCTTTATGAGCACCGTTCATGTCAGTACTCTGTATTGGCCCAACACCGACAAAATCATTTCGCTTCACGCTCGCCCGGCGGTTGTAGACGCCTGACCAGTTAAAGCCTAGCGACTCCTCAAAGTTTTTATCAGCGCTCACCACCCGGACATCGATGCGTACTTCAGGCGCCTTGACATCAAGCTCGCATAAGTACTTGGTAAACTCGTCAGCATAGGCCTTGCGCGTTTTAAAAAAGACCTTGTTGTTGGCCTCGTCCATGACCATGTAAAAATACTGCTTCTCGGGGCTGGCCTGAATAAGGCCCTGCCATAATTTTTCAATGCGCTGCTTGAGCGCTGCGGTCCACTGTACCTGCGTCAAAGAATAGGTTACTGCCTCAACATCGCGTGCACGCTCACGGGCAGCAAGGCCACCAAAATGCTCTTTTGCTGCTTCGTATTTCATCACGCGCCACACGCCCAGATCTTTCATCAGCGCAAGGCGTGGCTGGTTACTGGCGAGCATGCTGTGCAATGCCGCAGCCAAAGGGAGTTTTTGCACCGAAAAATCCGCCACTTCGCCAGACACATCGCTATCAACTACAAAGGGAATCTTGCTGAGGCGACAGACTAATTTCATGACCTCTTTGATCGACATTTTTTTGACCTGCAGCGAGATATTGGTTTCTTGCAGCTCAGGATCTTCGTACTGCTTTTTAATCAGATCAAAAACTTCTTGCTCCAGCGCTGCTTTTTGTTCAAGCATGTGCAGCATACTGGCCTTCCCGGACAGCATTTTTTCTCGCTGTTTTTTGGGTCTTTTTTTAGTTTTCTTGCCGTCGTTCATGATCATCTTACGAATAGATTCAAGCTGCTCTTGGCGTTCGTTTGCGCGTTCACGCTTAATCAGGTCAGAGCCCATGGGCGGCAGGTACTCAACATCAAATAACGGCTCTTCTTGGCCTTGCACCTGCACTGCCTTGCTGACAACCGTAGCTGGCAACAACAAGAAGATTGCTACAAAAGAAAACTGGTACCCCTTCATCTCGCCCCCTCTAAAATCCTAATTAATTAACGTGCAGCACACGCTCAACGCGCCCCTTGGCAAGAACCACGCGGTCATGCTCAATTGCTACCACCTTAAACCCTTTTATCGTCCCACCACGCGTAAGCACAACGTGCTCCTGACCACAGGCCAACGCAGCCTGCCACTTGCCGTTAACATCAACAATGGCTTCTAGCTTAATGCCTTCAGCCCGTGATACTGCCTTTTCACGTGGTGGCAGCGCAAAGGGATCAGGTAATGGGACAATGCTAACTTTACCAATCAGGCTGCAGCTGGTGCAAAACAGCACGAGCAACAAACATGCCACGATAACTTCCATCACGTCTCCTTTACACTGATAATTTGCATGGTTGCATCAAATAACACTTGATTACCACGTGTTTTCATTAGGTTGGCTGAACGCATGGTAATGGGATACTGTGGCTGCTCAAACGCTTTTAATAGGGCAATGACTTTTGCAAAAGAGCCCTTGCCCTTAACCGAAACAATATGTTTTTCATGAAAGCCATCTTGCTTGCCGGCTAGCGGAAGAATGCCACGACATGAAATTTTATGATCACGCATAAGCACAAGCACGTCATTAAGGGTATCTTGCAGCGTAGCAATATCAGCAGAAAACTCCTGCTTGCGAGCCACCAGTCGCTCATGCTCAGTAGCAAAGGCTTGATGCTGATGCGCAACAGCCTCAAATGCCGCAACCTGACTTTCCAGGCCAGCCATTTGCTGCTCAACAGCTTGTAACCGTTTGTACATGGGAACAACGTTATAGAAGGATAGTCCTGCGACACCAAGCATGCTTATAACAATAGCAATGGCATAGCAGTAGATCGGTGCAATCGTAATCAGCCTACGTGTAAACGAATGCTGATGTAGCCAAAAAGACATACGAATCCCTTTTAGAAAATACCTGATACCCCAAGCGGCTGCTTATGGTAGGACAAATGCTAAAACGGAGTAAATAAATTAGGCTAATGCATCTTCAACGTGTGCAACACTTAAGACTTCTTCAATGGTGGTCACCCCAGCTTTAATCTGGCGAACACCATCAGAACTCAGCAGGGTCATGCCATTGGCCAAAGCCTGCTTGCGAATCACCGTTGCATCAGCATGCTGTACCACAAGCCGCGCAATATCATCACCCAGGCGCATAATCTCAAACACAGCCAAACGACCTTTAAAGCCAAGATTCAGGCACTCATCGCACCCAACAGCACGATAAAACGTCATTGTTGCTGCCTCTTTTTCTGTAAGGCC
>CAMBZK010000067.1 GCA_945872225.1 candidate division TM6 bacterium UASB124 | reverse complement strand
ATCGATGCCATCCCACAGTACATTAAAGATAAGTATCGTGAAGCATTTGAGCTTGATGCTGAGTGGTTGGTCCAGATTACCGCAGTGCGCGCAAAATGGATTGACCAAAGCCAATCTCATAACGTTTTTATGTTGGGGACATCGGGTAAAAAGCTCCATGATATTTATATGACAGCATGGCGTAGTGGTGTTAAAACTATGTATTATTTGCGTACGCTTGGTGCAAGCCAAGTTGAGAAATCAACACTTGACGCAAAAAAGTTTGGCTATACCCAAAAACGTGAATATAGTAAGGACAGCCAATTAGCTACAACTCCGGCAGAAGCGTATCGCGCTTCAAGCTATGCAGTAGAATCAGATATGTCATTAAGCGCACCGGCTGCATGTAATATACAAAATCCTGAGTGCGAGTCCTGCCAATAATTTTTATAAACAAGGAGATGTTATGCAAATGAAAAAAGATGGCATTATTAATAATACCAGCACTGATCCAAACAAAATTTTACCCATGAAGTATTTGTGGGCGCGCGAATATTATAAATCTGGCGTTGCCAATAACTGGACGCCTGAAGAAGTTTCAATGCAAAGAGACGTTGAGCAATGGCAGTCGCCAACTGCGTTGACCGAGCTTGAGCGTAAGCTTATTTTGTGGAACCTTGGGTTCTTTTCAACGGCAGAGTCCCTCACTGCCAATAATATTGTGCTGGCAGTATATCGTCATGTTTCAAATCCAGAGTGTCGCCAATACATGCTTAGGCAGGCATTTGAAGAGGCTGTTCATACTGATACCTTTATTTACTGCTGTGATTCGCTTGGCCTTGATCCTGATTACATTTACAACATGTATCAATCGGTTCCTTCGATTAAAGAAAAAGATGATTTTGTTGTCGAGCTTACCAAGTCGATTTTTGATCCTAATTTTGAGCCGGTAGGAACGGAAAATATTCAAAAATTTATTTTTGATATTGTTGGTTTTTACGTGATCATGGAAGGCATTTTCTTCTATGCAGGTTTTGCTATGATGCTTGCGCTTAAACGCCAGCAAAAAATGGTTGGTTTAGGTGAGCAGTTTGAGTATATTATGCGCGATGAAAGTTTACATCTTGCTTACGGTTGCGATTTGATTAATACGATTATTGCAGAAAATCCTGCAGTATGGACCCCAGAGTTTCAAGATACTATCGTGAGCTTGATTGAAAAGGCTGTGGTGCTAGAGCGCCGCTACGCATACGATGCTTGTCCTCAAGGCTTGTTGGGTATAAACGCTGAACAGTTCTGCATTTATGTTGAGCATATGGCTGACCGCCGTCTCGAGCGTATTGGCTTGCCAAAGCTGTTCTTTAAAGAAAATCCATTTCCATGGATGTCGCAAGCAACAGACTTGGCAAAAGAGAAAAACTTTTTTGAAACGCGTGTTACAGAATATCAAACAGCTGGCTCATTGAGCTGGGATTAAACTAATTGTTGGAGCATGATGAGATTGACTAAGAAACAGTTTTTGTTATTAACCTTGGCAATGGCTATCAGTGTTGGTCGAGCGTTTTGTGCTGATGTGTCTGTTGGTGAAGATCTCCCTGAAGGGGTAGATTTTTGTGATGGAGAGTTACCAGGCCATGGAAACTCTATGGCGGCATCTTATTGTGCCGCTGGAGAAACCGCTCCAGTTCTTGCGGCCACTGATGATCGCCGAGACACTTTTCCTGCTTCGGTAGTTCGCGAAATTCCTGTAGTTCTTGGCACAAGCCCTGATGCGATAGGCGCTGCTACTAGGCTGAGAGCTATTTTGCTACCAGGCCAAGCAGAAGCACATAGCATAGTTTGTGCAGTTGTCGAAGAGAAAGAAGATGTTCTGGGCAATGTGCCAAATGCCTATACCATAAGGTTGCGGTCATCGGCACTAGGCGAGGCCAGGCCAGAGCTGGTGATTGTTTTTGCTGATGACAATGTTCGTGTGCAAGAAGTAGTTAATGCTACTTTTCGTTACGCACTAGGAGTAGCCGTTTTACCTCGTGGTTACGTGGGTTATTTTGACCGACTATGTCTTGATTCGCCTTAATTGCTGTCGGCAAAAGGTGCAGCTTAAGAGGCTACTAATGTAAGTAATTAGAAGAGCCGGATACTATTTAAAATAGTATCCGGCTCTTCTGTTTTTAGGTCTCTGGTAGTTATTATGAGTTATTTGGCATGAGCTTAAGCATCTCTTCATAGAGTACAGGCAAGAGCAGGTTGAGTTGCTCGCAAACGATTTTATAATCGCTAACATCAACAGGTGCTGATGAGACGCGTGAGCTTGAAATAGATGATTTGTGTTTTTCCATAAAAGAGCCCGTTTCAGTTAAGCTCTTAATGGGCAATTTCCAATAAGCCCCTAAGTGCTGAATGCCGATGGTGCCGTTCAGATTACTGATAATAAAGACGGCTCTAAGGGTAGCGTCAAAAGGTTTGCCCTGAGACATAATTGTTTTTGACGAAGCAAATGCTTCAACCATGATGCTCGCACTTTTATCTTTTTCCCAGTAACGGTAGGCGCTGGGGCTATTTTTTGGGGACAGCTCTTTTTTATGATCAATAATGAGCTTAAGCGTTCGGTCAAGCTCTTCTTTTGGTATTAAAATCACCCCTTGGCCAAGCGCACAACAAGGTGGCTTAATAACATAAAAATCACTCGGTATAGCCTCTATAATTTCTGCTGCTAATGCAGGGCTATATTTTTTTTCAATTTCTAAGGTTGCGGGCTTAAACTGTTTTAAAAAGGGCGAGACAAAAAGCCTATTTGTTGCTTGTTTACTGCGGACATGCTTGCTCGTTGCCTTGCCAAAAATAATAAGATCAGGGCTTGGCTCCTGTAGTTTGTAGACTGATTGAGCAGATTGTTTAATGCTGTGAGCAATCACCATGTGTTTTTGGGAGAGCATTTTTTTTGAGCTGCAGTACTTAGTGAAGTCTGCAAGTGTATCACTGGTGCGACCATAGTGCTTGAACGTATCATAAGCAAACGTTTTGTCTGTTTTTGGTGCCTCTAAAAATGTTGTGCCAATGTAGTGAAGCGGCATGTTGAAATTTGCTAGCGATTGCCAGATCATGCGCCACATTGATCCTGTGCCGTAGAGCGCATCATACCCTTTAAAGCGAGACTCTATCCCCTCACCAAACTCGCAAATAAAAATACGTTCGCCATCAAATTTTATATCAGCAATGCAGCATGAAATATCGTTTTGGTAGCTGTTTTTAGCTGTATGGCAATAGGTGCTTGCTTGGGAGAGGTGTGGTGTTATGCATAACAAAAAGCTGGCAATGAGGACAAAAAAATTCATGCGTCATGCTCGCTAAACATTAAAATGCTTCGTTGAATGTTATATAAAATTCAGGGGCCATGCTATCAAGCGGTAGGCGTTTTTTCCATTTCCAGCCGGTATCAAAGCGAATTGATCCAATAGGTGTTTTGTACCTGATACCAAAACCAGATCCAGGGTACCACCGTTTTTTTAGGCCCTCTATGCCCTCTTGGCTCAAAATACCGATATCTTGAAAGAGCGTGATGCCAAGTGCTTTATAGAGGGTATAGCGTAGTTCTAGATTGCCATTGATCATGGAGCTGCCACCTTGAATGGTGTAATCAGTGATTGTTTCACCGTTTACGATAAGTTGCGCAGTACCTAGTGGTGGAATGGAATCTTGCCCGTAGCCTCGCACCGTTGTCGGGCCGCCAAGATAGAAGCGCTCATGAGGCATGATTTTATCAAATTTGCCTCTAAAGATGTGGCCAATATTAAGATGGCTAGCAAGGACGAGGCGCTCGTGCAATGGAAAAAACAGTGCTTGTTCAAAACAGATTTTTGCTTCGATATCACCATTGCGCTCTGGGATAATGAATTTAATCGATGCTTGTGTTAGTGCCCCTTTGGTGGTGTTGATGCGGTCATCAAGCTTATCAATGGTGATACGTGGTTCTATAAAAAATGAAGGAAGGACTTTGTTGAGTAAATGGTGATCAAACTTTAGATTGCCTTTGACCTTTGTAATAGTTGCCCACTCATTGCCAAAGCCAATATTCCAGAAATAGTGCTCTTTATACTCATTTTCAAGAGCCCCTTTTGCGCCATAAACCAGAGCCTGATACGCTGACCCACTGTGTTTAATTTCAACAGGGTGGTTTAATTGGTTTAAGTAGATCAGCGCTTTGCCGGTACCGCTCAGATCAAGTGGTGCTGGTTGTTGGTAGTGCATAGCAAATTTACGTTCAAAATTATTCCAATCGCCTTCAATGCCAAATCTGTCTGCTCGGTGTGTAGGGTTTTTGACAATAAATGAGGCTCCAATTTTGGCCGTATTCTGCTCATTAAAAATTCTATTGCCACTGTTAAAATAGTAACCAACACGTGCGCGTAGCTCAATAGGGTCATCATCAACAAGGTTGATAAAAATATTTTTTCGGCTTTGTTTTTTTGACAACTGTGCTGGCTGAATATGAATTGATTTGAACACATTAAGCTGGCGCAATTTTTTGCGTGAGAGCTCTATTTTTTTTCGATCCCAAGCATCGCCTTCGGCAAACATGACATGCTTTTGAATGCGGTGAAACGGTACGCTGGTATAGCCCTGTGTAATAATTTTGCCAAACCGTACTTGTGGGCCTGGTTGGACTTCCCATACGATAAACACACGTTCTGATTCTTGTGTCTGACTGCCTGTGGCCTTGATAGCAATAATATTTGGGTGTACTTCAGCATACCAATAACCTTGTTGCAGGTAGTGGTTTAAAATAAATTGTCGTTGCTCGCTTACCCACGCAATATTGCAAGGTATTTTTTGATCAGGGGTTGGCTTTCTAAATTTTCTAAAAAACTCATGTTGAGCCAGTGCTTTGTTATTTTTTATTTTAAAGCCAGCCCAAAATCGCTGTTTTCCTTCCGTGAGGTGCAGCTTCATAGTGTAGCTTTTATGGTCACTGTTTTTTACAAAGTCTTTATTGTTAACTGAAAAATCCCAATAGCCGTTGCTTAGGTACCACGTTTTAATTTCGTCCAAAATAATACTAATCATTGCCTGGTCGGCATTAACACCTTTTATTTTTTCAATAAGTAGTTCAACGGGCTTTGGGAGTGGTTGTGTTGGGCCATGAATTTCGATCCCAGAAATCGGGATTGGGTCTCCTTCTATGATGGTAAAATGGTAAGCATCTGGCCCTGTATTTTTGTATGAAATACGTGCGCGCCAATAGCCTTTTTTAAAGTACTCATGGAGTAACTGTTGAGCCAATACATCTGGCGAGAAGAGCCACTCAGGAATTTGTTGTGCAACAATATCATCTAAAATATAGGGCGTACTGAGTATGGTATTGCCAGTAAAAGTGATGTTGCGTTGTTTTTCTGTTTGGATACGCAGGGAGACCGTAACACGAGCGTTTTGGTGATCGATTTTCTTTGTATGGAAAACACGAATACCGCTATAGCTATGCTTTTTTAAGATATTTTTGCAGCGTTGAGCACATTTAATGAGTGCTTTTTTTGAAAAATAGTTACCCACAAGGTCTTCTTTTGCTTGCTTGATAGTTGCTCGTAGTAGTGTAATTGTTTTATGAGAAGGGTCATTTTTAGCAACGATATTGAGAGATGCCATTTTATATTGCTTGCGTTTTTTTATGAGTAGCTTTGCCGTAATCATTTTTGTTTGCTGGTTATACAAGAGCGTATCTTTGATAGAGCAATGTAAAAAACCCTGGTCATGTAAGTGTGTTTCAATATTTTTTATTGATTCTTCATGAATGAGTGCATCAAAAGGCTCACCGGGCTGCTGGAGGTATAAATTAGCAAGCGAAGAAGAGCCAAACCAGATTCCTTGAATAGTTACTTTATTAAACACCCACAAGCCAGAAAGTTGTACATGTAAATTAGTAGCAGCGCCGTTTTGGTGGGTATCAAACGCAATCGAAGCAAAACGGTTTTTTGCCATTAATCGTCGATAGGCATTATCAATATCATGCTTGGTAATCGTTGTGCGCTCTTTTAAATCGGTGATATAAAAAAACTCATGTCGACTGAGCGGAACATCTGCCGTGAATCCGATAGCATCAATGGTAATTGCTTGCTCGTCTGGGTTTTGGTGGGTTGCAAAAAAAGTAGCAAGGTTGCCACCATAGATCGTGCTTGCTGCATAGCAAAAGTTATGAAGCAAGAGACAAAACAAGAAGAGTAGTAACCTCTTAAACATTCGGTCAGGGAGCACGCTTGTACCTCTATAATTTAGTCTCCAATAATTCTGAAAACACCTCTGAAGTCTTTTTCATTAATAAAAGGCTCGGCAAGAAGATCATCAACCAGTGAGCCTGCTGTGCCTTTATATAAGTGATCAATAAATTTTTCTAAGCTGTCTGAATCACCACAGGCATAGATAAGGACGCTACCATCATCAGTATTTTGCACGCTCCCTTGAATGTTGAGATTCGTTGCCTGTTTTTGTGTGTAAATGCGGTATCCAACAGCTTGTACGTTACCACTTACGTGGA
>CAMBZK010000066.1 GCA_945872225.1 candidate division TM6 bacterium UASB124 | reverse complement strand
ATAATCGTGTGCACGAGATGGTCAATTTGCGGCTCTACTAACCCGAGCGCATTAACAATGTTGGTGAGTTTGGGGTCTTGTAGCGTCTGATTAGAACCCCAAGGGAAAAAAACAGCGATTTCTTTGCTTTGCATAAGCGGGATAACGTGTTGTACCCCTCGTGTTCCCATGATGCCAACAAATGCATTAATGCCATCTTTTTTCATAATTTGTATGTTCGTCTTGGTTGTTGCAGCATCTCCCCTATCATCCATACAGACGAGCTCTGCGTGGACGGTTTTTCCTTGGAGCGTACAAGCGTGTTTTTTGAAGGCTGCCTGTATGCCGCGACTAATCATGAGCCCATAAGTGCCAAAATGGCCAGAAAGCGATCCTGAGAAGCCGTATCGCAGGCCATTGGCGTTGAGAGGGGTGCTATCGGCTGCCAGTAGCAAAAAAAGGCTTATTACAGGAAAAAAACGATGGAATGGCACCATGGGGACTCCTTTAGATTGGGTGAACATGAAAGTAACCATAACCAGGAGCCCCCCAGAGAGTAAACCTTATATAAATGTTTTCTAATTGAATTATTGACTCGCTGTGATTTATTTCTATATGATCATAATGTGTGTTATAAGTGCGCACTTATAATGCGTGTCGTGAAAAAGGGAGAACTGTTCATTTTTACCTAAGGAGACGTAATTTATGAAAAAAATATTAGTGCTATTAGCTTTTGCTGCTGTTGCGACAACAGCAAACGTGTTTGCTCAAGTTGTCAACGATGACGATGAAGCTAGCATGAACGCTGAAAATCGTTGTTCATACAGCCACCAAGAAGATGAAGACGACGAAGCAGGCATGTAGTAAATAAATTGCTGTGATGCAAGCTTCGTGCTGCCTATGCGTAGTTTGCATCATGGTTGTTTGATCGTTAAAACTAGGTTTAAAAATGGAGAATATGATGAAAAAATTACTTTTAATTGCTAGCTTTTTAGCCGTAGGCGCTTGCCAAGCGAAGTGCATTAATAGCTCACACAACACCACAAAAAATAGTACAACGTCCTATAATTGTGTTATCAAAAATAGTGATGACAAGAGTTTTGCGCAGGTTTCAGCAAATGCTTCGACCACTATGAATATCTGTAAAAATTGTGGTTGTGATATCAAAATGCACGATGGCGAGTAAAAAAAAGCTATTTACCCACGCTCTTCAACGCGCACTGCTGAGCCATGAGCGGTTTTTTCTACAATAAAATGTACGGGGAAGTTGTGCTTAAACTCTGGTAAGTGTGAGACAACAATAATTTTTGCAAAGTCCTGCTGAATGACGTATAGCGCATCCATGATATTGGCAAGGCCATCTTCGTCTTGTGATCCAAATCCTTCGTCAATAATAAGCGTTTGGAGCGCGGTGCCCGCTCGGCGTGACAAAAGCTTTGCAATAGCTATTCGTAGCGCAAAATCTACGCGAAACGCTTCCCCTCCTGAAAACAGTTCATAGGGCCTGATTCCTGCTGCATCGGCAATATGAATATCAAGGGTCTCTTTGACCCCCCCACTTTTTAAATCTTTAAGTGATTCAATAAATACCTGTGCTTGATTGTCCGTGAGCTTTGCAAGAAGCTGGTTTGCCTCTTGCTCAATTTCTGGGATAGCCTCTTCGATTAAGAGCGCTTGAATGCCATTTTTACTAAAAGCTAATGCTAGCTGTTGAAAATGGTTAATTTGCACATCGAGAGCATCTATTTGTGTTTTTGTTGTTGCCATAGCGCTATGCAAAGCGGTGATCGTGGCAATTTCATGCTCAAGCCGGCCAATTGTTTGCAAAAAACCCTCTTTTTCTTGCTGTGCTCGTTGTAGCTGCTCGCCCAGTGCAACAAGCTGCTGCTCAATGATTATTTGCTGCTTTGTCGTTGCTTCTTCTGGCGCAAGTATGCTGGCAAGCTCTTGCAGCTGCTTCCGGTCGTTTTTGAGCTGCTCAATAAGCCGTGTAATACGATGGCGTTTGTCGCGCTGTTGAGCAAGGGTTGCTTCATGCTGTTGTTGTTGTATAAGCAAGGCATCAAGAGCACTGCGTTGTTGTTTGAGCGCTTGATAGGTCTCGTGTTGCCAGTCTAGCTCTTTGAGCTGTGCTTCAAGGCTGGTAATGGTTGCCAGCGATTGGGTAATAATGGGTGATTGTTCCAGTGCCTGCTGCATAGATTGTTCAATGACGTTGAGCATTTGTTGTGCATGCTTAAGCTTTTCATCAAGCTGCCCCTCTTCAAGAACCATCTTGGCAAGCTCAAGGTCAAGAACATCACATTCGTGCTGCTCAAGCGCTATTTGTTTAATACTCTCTGCATGCTGAGCCTGGCTGCGTAGTCCCTGTTCATAGCGAATAGTCATGGCAGAGACGTCTTCGTGTTGCTGCACGAGAAGCGCTTTGAGCTGTTTTATGACGTTGCTGATGCGTTGCAAGCGATGCTGTGAGAAATGCTCTTCGTGATCAAAGCTGCTGGCTAAAAATTGTTTGCGCTTGGCGGTTAACAGCTGCTGGCAAAGTGGGCAGGCTGGATTGTTCGTATCATGCACAACAGCTTGGCGTCGTTCTAAATCAGCAATATTTTGCTTCATCCAGTTGCCGCGCTGCACCAGCGTTTGGTAGTAGCTGCGACGCTTGTCAAACTGCTGTTTTGTCTTTAGGTAGAGTTGCTCAAAGATGCTGTGGTCGGCTAAGAGCGTTGTTGTCCGCGCAAGCTCTTTGTGCATGGCTGCAATGAGGCTGCTGCGCGAAGCAATTAGCTTTTCTTTCTCTTGTCGGATAGATTCTGCCCGTTTCTTATCAAGGGCAAGCTGTTGCAGCGAAACTTTTTGAGCTTGCAACTGCTGGTCATTTTCCTGTTTAATCTGCTGTTGCTTGGCGATGAGGCTATTTTTTTCAGCGATGAGCTGTTGCTGCAAGAGCACCTGTTGGTCATGCTTTTTGATAAGCAGCTCTTCTTGTGTTGCGAGTACCTGTCGTTCAGTTTCTAGCTGTGTGCGTGACTTTAGGTGCAGGCTTTGCCGGTGGGTAGCGCGCCATTCGCTAACGAGCCCAAGCAGTGCTTGCTGCCCCTCTGCAAGCGTTTTAATAGCTGTTGCCTGCGCCTGCTTTGCTTGCGCAAACGATGCGAGCGTTGCTGCGATTGTTGTTTGGAGCTGCTGTGCTGTGGTTGCCTGAAGCTGCAGCGTTTCTATTGTTTTGCTTACATCTTGTTGCTGTAACGATGTTGCAGCAAGCTCAGCTTTAATGCGCTCTTCTTGCGCGATGGTTTGCATTGCTTGCTGGGAGCTGAATAACAATAATTTTTTATCTTGTTCGATGGCTCTAATTTTTTCTAGCGCTGATTGCTGGAGGGCATCATATTTATTCAGGCCAAGAATGGTTCCCAAAATTTGTTTACGCTCTTTAGCTGATTTTTTTGAAAACTCATTCGATTGCCCCTGGCGGATAAAGGCAGAATTAATAAAGGTGTCGAAATCAAGGCCAATAAGCGCCTGTATTTTTGCTTGTGTTGCGCGAATGGTTTTATCGGTGAGTGACAAGAATCGCTCGCCGACCTCTTCAAAAATTTCAAAATCAAGCGCCGCATAGGGCTTGCCATGCGTTTTTGCATATTCGCGCCGGACGCGATAAGTGCGGTGATTAAAAAGGAAGGTTAAGCAGACCATCATGCGTGTTTGCCCGAGTCGCACAAGCCCATCGTCAGCTTTTGCTGCACCAGAGACCTTGCGAGCCTGTCCCCACAATGCCCAGGTGATTGCGTCAAGAAGTGCTGATTTGCCATTGCCGTTTTTGCCAGACAAGCAGATGAGGTGATATGGCTGAAAATCAATTACTTGAACAGGTTGGCCGTAGCTTAAAAAATTTTTGATTTCTAAGTTTAATGGGATCATGACGGAGTATGCTTTTTATTTTCATTACGGTATGCTTACACCTTGGCAGTGTATCACAAAATCACTAAAAATGCTTGTTAACGATAATGATGGACCGGCGCTATTTTCGCTATTTTGATTGGTTGAGTTTTGCTTTAGTAACAGCGATTGTTGCCCTTGGCTTATTGTTTGTCTTTAGTGCAACCTATAAACCAGAACAGCCAATATCATTTCTTTTTAAAAAACAGCTTATGGGTGGGCTGGTTGGGTATTTAATCTATTTTTTGTTTTGCATTTTAGACAGCAAGTTGCTTGCACGATGGGGCATGGTGGCTTTTGGCGTGACGCTGTGCTTTCTGGTGTATTCGTTTGTTGGCGGCATGATTGCTATGGGCGGCAAGCGATGGATTTCATTGTTCTTTTTTCGGTTTCAGCCATCTGAGCTAGCAAAACTTTTTTTGCCCGTCTTTATCGCATCATATTTTACTGAGCTGGAAGTGCCAAAATATACGCTCAAAGCCGAGTGGCCTTTTAAGGCATATCTCGTGCCGTTGGGCGTGTTGTTTTTCACTACAGCGCTTATTTTAAAGCAGCCCGATTTAGGTACCTCGTTGCTCGTTCTTTTTTCGGGGTTTGTGCTGCTTTGGTTTGTGCGTATTCCTAGGACTTTTTTTATAGCGCTTGGGGTATGTAGCGTACTTGGTGCACCGCTGTTGTGGAAGGGGCTGAAAGTTTATCAGCAAAATCGCATTTTGGTTTTGTTTGGTTATGGTGATGCCCGCAAAGAGCGCTACCAAATTGAGCAATCAAAAATTGCAATAGGTTCCGGTGGCTTGATGGGTAAAGGACTTTTGCAAGGGACGCAGAATAAATTTGAATTTTTACCAGAAGACCACACCGACTTTATTTTTTCAGTACTCTGTGAAGAATTTGGTTTTCTTGGGGCTTTGTTAGTTATTGTATTGTATGCAGCGCTTTTTACGCGCATTATTTTTTTACTTCTGCAGGTCCAGAATTATTTTGAACAAATTGTGGGGCTCGGGCTCTTGATCCATCTGATGCTTTCTGCCTGCATCAACATGGCCATGGTGACGGGCATGCTACCCATTGTCGGGATTCCCTTGCCACTTTTTAGCTATGGCCTGACCAATCTGTGGATTAACCTTGCAAGTCTTGGCTGGCTTAATAACATTGCCATTCGGCGTTTTTATTACTGATTTTTTAAAAAGAATTTACGTTGGTGCCAAAAGATGCCGCAAATAACGAGCAAGAAGCAGGCGTGAACTAGTGGCGATTGTCGCAGATCTTCATGCAGCCACCAGGGGATATTGGCACTGTAGGCCAGGCATGGAATGCGCCGTAAAAAAACTTTTATAAAAACAAGCCCGGCATGGGCTCCCATGCCAACGTAAAGCGTATTGCTGATGACAAACAGCTGTGCAAGCATAACGCCTAGTAAAAAGAGGCCAATGCCTAACGGGAGATCGGTGCTGAGTAAATGCCATGGCGCTGTGACATCATGGGCTAGCATGAAAATAAGGGCGCTGATGAGCACGCTACCAAAGGCTGAAATAGTTCCTCGTCGCAGGAGCTGAATGACCGTACCGCGAAAAATTGCCTCTTCTGTCCAGGCTAAAAAAAAGGTGGCAACAAAGCCAAACATCAGTGTTGGTACTTTGCTACCGATTTCAGCGAGGGATGGCAGATAGGCGGCTACGTAGCTGGTGCTGCTTAAAGCCCAGAGCAAGCAGGTGTGGAGTGCTGCAAACAGCGTAAAAACAGTGAAAAAAGGGATCAGCCAGCGGCGTGTTGTAATAAAACCAATATTGCGCTGTAAAAATTCCTGCCACTCGATGCGTGGTAACGTTGCGGCAAGCATCAGGATATGAACGATCACCACGAGGGTGAAAGCAATTTTGCCGACGCTACGGCTTGCAAGAAGCGTAAATGAGGGGTTGAGCCATAAGGCGACCGGTTGTAACAAGCAAAATGAGATGAAAATAGAAAAGGCCGATAATAATACCGGCCTCATCACATCAAGAAGCTGCGTCACACGACGTAGAGAAGAAATCATGCTGCGCGTAATTGTTCTTTCAGGTGCTTGCCTGCTTTCCAGCGAGGAACGCTGATAGCAGGAAGGCTGATGCGTTGTTTGGTGGATGGGTTGATACCAACGCGCGCTGGACGTTTGGATAACCAATACGTTCCAAAGCCGGTTAGTGAAACCTTTCCGCCTTTTTTGAGTGTTCTTTCGACAATACGAGTGAACGATGAAAGTACTTTAGCAATGTCTTTTTTGCTGAAGTTTGTCTCTTCGCTCAAAGCGGCAATGAGTTCGCTTTTATTCATGGATCTCTCCCACAATGGTTACACCTGTGTTCGATACAGTTTCAATGTGAAATTTAGAGAGCGTTTATTTGTTTGTCAAGAAAAAGAACGAACACATCTGCGCAAGAGAGCGATATTTTGTAACATGATTTTTCAGTCATAAAAATAATGCTTTATGTAGCGTGCTTTTTTGGGCTTTTTTGACAGGGAGTAATGTGCTTTTACGATGAACATTTTTGTTGCTAAACTAGCGATTCTACATTATTACGAAGAAAGAAGGTTGTTATGTTTGTTGATACGCATTGCCATTTAAATATTATGGCCCCAAAGCAGCCGCTTGAGCCATTGCAAGAGCATCATTTTC
>CAMBZK010000065.1 GCA_945872225.1 candidate division TM6 bacterium UASB124 | reverse complement strand
CATCGAATACGCCGACAAGAAAGCATTTTTCATCGATAAATTAGCACAAGAAGCTGGCACCATTGCCGCAGCGTTTTTTCCACGCCCCGTCATTATCCGGATGTCCGACTTTAAGAGCAATGAGTACCGCAAGCTCCTGGCTGGACAATATTTTGAACCGGAAGAAGAAAACCCGATGATCGGTTTTCGTGGCGCATCACGCTACCACCATGAGCGCTACCAAGAGGCATTTGCTCTTGAATGCCAAGCCATGAAAAAGATTCGTGATGAAATGGGGCTGACCAATGCGATTTTAATGATCCCGTTTGTGCGGACCGTTGCCGAGGCGCAAGCTGTTATTGCAACCATGAACAGCCATGGCCTGGTGCAGGGCACCAATAGCCTGCAGATTTATATGATGTGCGAGATCCCCGCCAACGTGCTGCTTATCGATAAATTCAGTACTATTTTTGATGGTTTTTCAATCGGCTCAAACGACCTAACACAGATGGTTCTGGCCGTTGATCGCGACTCACAATTGGTGGCAAATATTTTTGATGAGCGCAATGAGGCGGTCAAAATTATGCTGACCATGGCCATTGCAGGGGCAAAAAAAGCTGGCAAAAAGATTGGTATTTGCGGCCAAGCGCCGTCTGACTATCCTGAGTTTGCCACGTTTTTACTGGAACAAGGAATCGACTCGATGTCGCTTAATTTGGATGCGGTGTTGAAAGAAATTATACTGCTTAGCGAGCAACCGAAAACAGGTAAGAAATAGAGCTTGATGGAATGGTCTTCACACCCTTAAATAACTACACGCAACCCCCGCACAATAAGCAACTACTCTAGCAAAACCATAGACAGGCAATTTCCCTTTTTGATAGCATCAGCAAATAACGTAGACTGTTATTATTTTTACCAAAAGGGGGTTTGTCATGACTCATTTTCGCCACATAACACTTTTTTTCCTACTCCTCATCATCGCCGCCAACCCTGGCATATTAGATGCCGCAACCACTGGAGCTGGAGATGGCCCTGGCGGTGGTCGTGGCGGTGGTAGCGGATCGAGGGGTGGTGCAGGCAGAGGCCGCGGCCGGGGAGCAAAACGAGCTGCTGTGCCAGTAACTACTGAGAGTGACGAAGAAGATGGCGATGGCGAAGAGCCAGAAACTGGTAAGCGCACAAGGCAAAGAACTGGTGACGGAACCGGCGGTGGCGGTGGCAGTGCTGGAGCTGGACCTGAATCAGCGCCAGTAGATACTGCAAGCGGTGGTGGTGGTAGTGGTGGTGCCGGCGAACCTGCAGTAGCAGATTTTTGTGCAATCTGTCTTGACCCCCTCAGCGACGCTGAAAAAAACGGCGAGGCTGCTGCAACACCCTGTGAGCACTTTTTTCATACGCAATGCATCAACCAATCTCTAACGGCAAAAAATGAATGCCCCATGTGCAGAAAACAAAACCCACAACCGCTTTTAAATTTATACGAGGCTGCTAAGAATGGCCGATTTACAATCACTAAAAAATTACTGGTATATGGCCTCAATCCAAATACCCCTATTACTGCAGCCCCAGCAACTGCAGCCCCAGCAATGGAACTCACGCCTCTATATATTGCTGCACTGAGTGGCCATGATGCTGTTGTCAGAACCCTACTTGCCGCTGGGGCCGATCCTCGTGCTGCGATTGCTGCAGGCACAGGAATGGGACTCACGCCTCTACACGCTGCTGCAAAGAATGGCCATGATGTTGTTGTCAGAACCCTACTTGCCGCTCGGGCCGATCCTCATGCTGCGATTACTGCAGGCCCAGGAATGGGATTCACCCCCCTACACACTGCTGCACAGAATGGCCATGATGCTGTTGTCAGAACCCTGCTTGCCGCTGGTGTCGATCCTCGTGCTGCGATTGCTGCAGGCCCAGTAATTGGACTCACGCCTCTACACACTGCTGCACATAATGGCCATGATGCTGTTGTCAGAACCCTACTTGCCGCTGGGGCCGATCCTCGTGCTGTGATTACTGCAGGCGAACTGGCTGGCAAAACAGCATTTTTGATTGCAAAAGAAAAGCATACTGGAGCTTCACGCGCATCTAACTACGTATTAAAAAATCGCTACGACATCATCGTAGATCTTTTAACAAGCTGGCAGCCACCAGCTCCTGCAGGCGCTTCAGCTGCTGATGGAAGCGGTCCCGGCGCTCGTGGTGGTAGTGGCGGTGGAAGTGGTGACAGCGGTAGTGGTGCTGGCGCTTCAGCTACCGGTGGTGGTGGCGGTGGACGTGGTGCTGCCTAACTAGAACTACTGATTAAATAAAAAAGGGCCGCTGCTAACAAAAGCAACGGCCCTGACTGTGGTATGTGAGGTACTGGTTAAATTAACTTACTGAGAATTTTTTCAGCGCCATATCAAGCGTTGATGTCCATGGATCCATGAGGAACACTGGGTAGCCTTTGTAGACGAAATATAACAAAACTTTTCTCAATTTTGTTTTAGCAGTGTTAACCATGCCATTGTAACGAGCTGTTCGAGCAGCAGGCGTTTCTTTCTGTAGTGGTTTTCCTGCCTTTAATTGTTTGTGGTAAGCAGCACATAGCGCGTCAACATGAGAACTCGTTGCAGCAATCAACGTTACCATCGTGGCATCATCTGCATAGCAAGTAAGATCTGTAGTAAGACTTTTGCCCGTTGCATCTTGTGCACGAGACGGCGAAACTGAACCCATTTTCGAAAAATCAGTGCATGCTGTGTAAGCATTAAGCAACATTGGCGTTTTGCCATTATTTGGTGCCAACATCAAAAACTGTGACGGCAATGCAGTGTGCGTGGTGACGGTCGAACCGTTAATTAAACGCAATAAATCGCCAATTTTTTGTGATGAGCCAACCACTGGCACACGAGCTGCCGTTGCAACGCTCACCCCAAGGCCAATAAGCAACAAGCCCAGCGCCATGGTCGCTTTTAATAATCTACTCTTCATAATCAATCTCCCTCTATTTTTACCTACTATTTCCTCTCATTTCCCCTGAACCCTAGGTTCAATTCCAAGGTACCTTATTCAATTAAAACAAATCAACAATTTGAAAACATTTTTTATAAATAGCTTACAACAACTTATTTTTTCAATGCTTACATATTTTCTCATATAAAAATAGCCACTGCTTTTAACTGAGCAGGTGATCGTGATAGACCGAGAACAAATTACTTCGATCCAGTGCCTGTTTTAAGCAATGTATTCCTGTAAAAAAACAGTGGTACTATAGATTCAGCTTGCCGATAGAGGCAGATAGTACTATCCTGATCGACAACACATGAAACTTGGTTTGAGTATGACTATTATAAAAACGCTCTTTTTATCAGCTCTTTTTGGTAGTGGCTTTGGCTATTGGTACGGCATTATTTTCAGCAAGCGCATGCTCTTATACCGCACCCCTAGGAACAATTCAAAAACCACGTATTTTTCCATGGTCATTCTTGGATTTTTGCTGAATTATATACTTCTTTTTGCTGGTCTAGTACTACTGATGAGAACAATAACGCTCAATGTGCCCCTCTTTTTATGCACATTGCTTGCAAGCTTTGGCCTTAGTGTCTATCGATTCATGCGGAGACCATCATGAGTGCAGGATTATTTGATCACCACATTGTCAAACCGTTCGCCTGCCTAGGCTTAACGAGCAATTTTTGGTCAATCCATAGCGATATTGTTATGGGCACCTGGATTGCTATGGGTATTTTACTCATCATTACGCTTGTTGGCAGGTTCTTTTTGAGTAGAAAAAAGAGCCCAATTACCCTTGTCTATGAAAAAGCAATCGGGCTTTTTATTCGCGTCAGCGTTGACAACATTGGTTCGTTTCATAAAAATTACTTTTGCTTTGTCTCTAGCTTGTTTTTATTCACGCTGTTCTGTTGCATTGTCGGACTCATTCCCTTTGTTGAAGAGTCAACCAGAGATCTGAATACAGCATTGGCGATCGCTCTCAGTAGTTTTTTATATGTGCAGTATCAAAAAATATCCTTACATGGCATAACGGGATACCTCAAAGAATTCGTTGACCCTTTTGCCGTTATGGCGCCCCTGCACATTGTTGGAGAGGTTTCAAAAATAGCGTCCATGGCGTTTCGTTTATTTGGAAACATTGTAGGCGGTGGTGTTATTTTAGGTATGGTTATTGACCTTTGTGGCCGGTATCGCATTTTTGTAACCCCTGCCATTTTTAGCTGCATTACTCTTCATTTTATATTCAGCTTTCTGCCCTATGAAAAATATCCGGCATTACGCATAACACAAAAAATTATTAACAGCTGCCTCAATACCCTCTTTGTTATCACCTGGATCCAAATTATTCTTGGCATTGGTGAAGCAATGATGCAATCATTTGTTCTCACCATGCTCACCGCAACCTACCTTGGCATGGCCCTACAACATGGGGCCGATGAACATAAAGAAAAAGAGCACAAACCACTGGAGCTTGCATGATCTCGCTAGACCTTTTGCACTACGGTGCTGCAGCGGTTGCGCTGTGTTTAAGCGCCATTGGCTGTGGTGCTGGTATTGGCATTGCAGGACAAAGTGTTGCAGAAGGCACTTTGCGACAGCCTATGGCGGTAACGCCTGTATTTAATGCTATGATTATTGGCTTAGCAATTATAGAAAGTGGCGCGATCATTACGCTGGTCGCCACCCTCATGGCGCTTTTTGGCAAGCGGGTAGATTTCACTGAAGCGCAAGCCTTTGCTGCCGCCGGGGGCGTACTTGCTGTTGGCATCGTATCAATGATTGCAAGCTTCGTTTCAGGCTTTATTGTGCGAGCAACAGCACAATCAATTGCACGCGTGCCAAATTTTGCTTCTCAAATCACCACCTTCATGCTGCTCACCCAATCGCTCCTTGAAGCCCCTATTATTTTTGCTCTTATTGTTAATTTAATGATCAGAACAAGCCTTTCACCATCACTGTCATTTGATCATGCAATAGCACTATTTGGCGCAGCTTGTTGTATTACTTTTGGTAGTATCGGCCCAGCACTTGGACAGTCAATTTTTGCCTATGCAGCGGTAAAAGCAATTGGTGAAAATTACCGAGCCTATAATAAATTTTTCACGTTTGCGCTAATGAACTACGCTTTTATTGAAACAGCGGTGATCTTTTGCCTCATTATTTCGCTCTATGCCGTTTTTATTTTACCCGTTGGGGGCATTACTACCATGAGCGCCATTAAAGCTTGCGTTGCTGCCGGAACCATTAGCATGGGCTCATTTGGTGGCGCCTTAGCACTTGGCCTTGTTGGTAGAAAGAGTTGCCAAAACCTTGCACTTGATGATACAAAATATGCTTCTATCGCTCGGATTAGCCTTGTAACTGGTGTGTTTATAGAATCAACTATTATTTATGCTTTTCTCATAGCGCTGCTACTAATCATTAACTAATTTTTTACAGCAATGGGGGTTCTGTCATGATCGTGTACATCATTACCAAGCTTGAACTTGGTGGCGCACAAAAAATCTGCTTAACACTTGCTGGCAACGTCACAACAGAATTCAAAACAGCGCTCATTTCAGGTACTGACGGTATTCTTACTACTGCTACAGAGCATTTAAATAATGTATATTTACTGCCAAGCATGCAACGCAATGTACACTTATTGGGCCTCTTGCAAGAGCTTAAAAATTTCTGGGCCATACAATCACTACTCCGAACGCTCAAAAAAAATGACCCCCACCTTATTGTTCATACCCACAGCACAAAAGCTGGCATTATTGGCCGCTGGGCTGCCTTCTTTGCTGGCGTAAAAAACCGCATCCATACCGTACACGGCTATGGCTTTAACAACCACCAATCACAGCCTGTATGGCTTATGCATTTCATCCCTGAATATCTCACGAGTTTTATTACCACACATTTTATCTGCGTATCTGAGCAAGATAAAAGAACTGGTTGTCGATTGCTGCCAGGATTTTTAAAAAAAAATACGGTCATTCGGGCTGCTGTCGATTATGAGACCTTCCACAATCCTTCATTTGTCCCAGGATATAGTGCCAACAAGCCCTTTATCATAGGTACTATTTCATGCTTCAAGGCACAAAAAAACCTTTTTGATCTTTTGTCCGCATTTCAACAAGTACACGAATCGTTGCAAAAAAATGGATTGCCTGCACCAAAACTTGAAATTATTGGTGATGGTGAGCAACGCCCTCTCATCGAAGCCTGGATTAAAGATCATAGACTACAAGACCATATCCGTTTACTCGGCTGGCAAACACACGTAGCACCATTTTTAAAACAGTGGGATGTATTCGCCATGAGCTCATTATGGGAAGGGCTCCCCTGTTCCGTTGTTGAAGCGCGGCTAAGTCACCTGCCCGTAATTGCTTACGATGTCGGCGGCATTGCAGAAGTAGTGCGCAATGGGCAGAATGGCTACTTGATTACACCTGGAGATAAAAATGCCCTTGCTGAAAAAATCATATACCTCGCGCAAAACCCAGCAATACAACACGCATTGGCCGAAGTAAATGATGACCTTTCTGATTTTGACAACAAGATTATGGTAAAAAAGCACACAACACTATATAACAGTCTGTTAAGCATTAACA
>CAMBZK010000064.1 GCA_945872225.1 candidate division TM6 bacterium UASB124 | reverse complement strand
GCTACTTGCGGCAACCCCAGGGATTAAGACCGCTACTTGTGAAAAAGAGGCGGTGGATGAGACGGCTTTTGCCCAGACCAATAGTGAAAAGCTGGCTACCGTCCAGCTGCGGGTTACTTCCGCAGAGCAAACATTTTTAAAGGTAACCTACAAACAGCTACCAAACACGCGCTTGCAGCGTAACCCGTTTGCGGAAAATGAGTCGGGGCTCGTGCCGTACGATATTATTCTGCAGGCCTATAATAATAAAAAACAGCAAGCGTTTCAGCTGCCTGATGGCCGCTTTTTTGCCAAGCAGGATTTGGATGCCGTCATTGGTGAAGACGCGGATTTGATGGCAAAGCGTGCTGAAAAAATTAAAGAAAAGCTGCAGCATTTTGGTGTGCATGGCACGGTTGTTGGCATTAAGCCGGGGCCTGTGGTGACGATGTACGAATATAAGCCAGACATCAACAGCAAGATTAGCAAAATTGTTGGCCTTGAGGATGATTTGGCCATGGCCTTGACCGCACAGAGTATGCGGATTATTGCCCCTATTCCGGGTAAGAATGCGGTGGGGTTTGAGATTGCGAATACCAATCGGCAAAGCGTGCTAATTTCACAGCTTATCGATTCGCCAAGTTACAAAGACACCAAAGCTTCACTGCCCATTATTTTGGGGGTTGATGCGATGGGTAACCACGTGATCGAAGATTTGGCTACCACCCCGCATCTGCTTGTTGGTGGTGCGACGGGTGCTGGTAAATCTGTTGGGCTGAACGTGTTGTTGCTGAGCCTTTTGTGCAAGCGAACACCAGATGAGCTTAAACTCATTTTGATTGACCCTAAGCGGCTTGAGTTTACACCGTATGCCGATATTCCGCACTTGCTGTTTCCGATTGTGACGCAGTCTTCGCGCGCGAGCGTTGTGCTTGGTTGGGTAGTGCGTGAGATGGAGCGTCGCTACAGTGCGATGGCGCTTGCTGGCGTGCGTAATGTGCATGAGTATCGTAAAGCCGGCAATCCAATGCCGTTTTTAGTAGTGATTATTGATGAGCTTGCTGATTTGATGATGGTTGCTGGCAAAGAGGTTGAGATGCACATTGTGCGTATCGCGCAAATGGCGCGTGCTGCCGGCATTCATTTGATTGTCGCAACGCAACGACCATCGGTTGATGTGATGACGGGGCTGATTAAAGTGAACTTTCCTAGTCGGTTAGCGTTTCGTGTTTCATCAAAAATTGATTCACGGACGATTCTTGATAGCCAGGGAGCTGAAAAGCTCTTGGGGCGTGGCGACATGCTTTATATGCACGCATCATCTGCCGATTTGCGTCGTGTGCACTGTCCGTATGTGACGGATGGCGAAGTTGAAAAGGTTGCCGCCTTTTTGCGTAAGCAGCGCAAGGTAGAGTACATCGTGCTTGATGAAGCAGCATTTACTGCTGGTCTTGGACAACAAGAGCAGATGGACGATGATTTGTATGGGCAGGTCTGTACGTTCGTACAAGGCCTTGAAGAAATATCGATCTCGATGCTGCAGCGGCAATACCGAATTGGCTTTAATCGCTCAGCACGACTCATTGAAAAGCTTGAGGCAGAGGGCGTCATTGCAGCCGCACAGGGTAGCAAGCCACGCAAGGTTTTGCGTTAGGGATATAGCGTATTTAAAGCATTAGGGCGGTGGGTTAAAAGGCTGGGGGGCTTTTTATGAATATCGTGACCATACTTATGTTGGGTTGTATGTTCTATGGGATTTCGTGTTTTCAAGGATCAATAAGAAGACCTGGCAGAGGACCAACAAGTAGCGATGTTAGGCGGGGCGGTGCAGCCCTTGCAGGAGCTTTTACCTGTGACTACTGTGCATTGAGTTTTGAACAAGAAAATGCCCGTGATCAGCATGAAGTTAATGATCACTACGACGAGGTTATTGCTGATTTAAGGACCGGTGCGCCGTGGCCTTCTACTGAGTTGACCGCAGTGCTAGCTAACCCATCGCTGCTAGCACAACTAGAAGATGCTGCGGCAGCTTTTGAACGATCTACTCGTGGGGGTGGGCAATGAAGCTTAATGTTATATCGATTATAATAGCTGTTTTATTTTGCATAGACACTTCGCTGCAGCCCGCAACAAGTAAAAAGCGCTTGCGAGAAAATGATGCAAATGAGGACCTCAAGACTAGTGACCGTGGTGCTGCTGTTGCTGGGCAAAAGAAATATGCTTGTATTTTTTGTTCATACACAACTGATCACAGTCAACATTTTACACTTCACGAAGCAACGCATACAGGTCTAAAACCCCATGCTTGCGATTATGAAGGTTGTGATTATAAGTCCGCACGAGCATATGATCTTTCTATGCATAAGAGGCGGGTCCATGAGAAAAACAAGCCTTTCTCATGTGATTACGAAGGGTGCCACTATTGTGGGCCATCTGTTGGCGATATTACAAAACATAAAAAAGATACGCATAAATTAGGTCTGTTGAATAGGGTGCGAGAGTTTGTTTGCCGATTTGATGGGTGCTCTTTTAGGGCTGATAAAGAGTGGGTTTTGCAGCGCCATCAGCGCGTGCGTGGGCATGTTTTTGGCCAAGGCACTCATGCTCCTGCTACTAGTGGTAGCTCTTTGGGTGTGGTAAGCAGTGTGGAAGATGCCAGGGTATTAACTAATATTCGTAGCGATTTTTTGCTAAGTTATAGAGATGATGTAGAAATTGACCCGTTGCCAACCGTTGAAGATACGGAGGGATTAGGGTCTGGCTTTGTAGCAGATTTAGGTATGGTCGGAGGGCAAACAGCTTGCGATGCTGGGCAACTGGCAGCTCTTGGCTTGGTTTTACCTGATCGCTATCTTGGTGCCCCATGCTTAGGTGATGACCTTGGGGGTGGTTTTTCAGTGGCTTCTTCTAATCAAGAGCAACTAGCTATTGTTGACCGCAGATCAGATAGCCTTAAGCTTGACTCAGTTGGTCGCCAAGCTCTAGATGAAGATGGAGGGCCTGCAATCGCAGTAGCTAAGCAGCAACTTCTATGTCGCGTTTGCCGAGAGCTATTTCCGGATAGAGCTAGTAAATATTTACATGAGCGTTCACATACGGGTGTCAACTGGTTTCCTTGTCCAAGCTGTGATTATGTTTCTAATCATTTATGGGTTCTTAAAAAACATCAAAAACAACATGCATTACAAGGTCAGGAATTTTCCGCAGCACACAAACCTAGCAAGCGGCAGTTTATTCCTAGGTCTCCAGCACAAGCTGCAGAGGGTGCTTTTTCAGGGCTAGCTGGTGTTCAAGCCCGTGTTGATAGCCAGCAAGAAGCTGGTGATGCTCGCAGAGGTGCCGCGGGATCTCATTGGACTTCAGCCCGAGCGTATAGCCCATTATCTTTAGCCGGCCATGATGAAGATGATTTTTCTTGGCTATTCACCTTAGATGGCGAAGACCTGACGTTGCTTGGATCATTGGGCGAATTAGGTTGAGCTGCTTTTTCTGATTGATTATAAGGGGAGGCAAGATAACAGTAGTTTTTTGCCTCCCGCTTTGCATGTTCGATTAGAGCTCTTGATTGACATAAGGGCTTAAAAAACGTACCTTTTTGCACTGGTGGTTTTGGTGCAATATAAAAGTGAGGATCTGCATGAAGTTGAGCAAATCGTTTTTAACAAAAGCATTACCTGATGCGATGTATTACTATAATCACGTCTTGTATGATGATGCTGCGAGCGATTTGTGGAGTAGTGTAGATGATAAGCGCGATGTCAACGTTGCGTTGGACAGTCGCAGTTTAGAAGCGGGTGATTTTTTTATTGCGCTCAAGGGAATTCAGGTTGATGGTCATACGTTTCTTGCTGATGTCCTTGCTCATGGCGCCAGCGGTGCACTGATAGCGCACGATCGCCTTGATCTGGTAAAAAAATTAGATAAAGCGCTTGTTGTAAACAAATTATTTGTTGTCGTTGCAGACACAACGATAGCCTTTTTAGCTCTTGCGCGTGCACGGCGTGACGAACTTACTATCCCCATTGTTGGCGTGACAGGCTCTGTTGGTAAAACAACCACCAAAGAGATGTTGCGCGTAATGCTGAATTCAGCAGGCATTCCCGCATTTGTATCATTCAAAAACTATAACACTGATCTTGGTGTGAGCTATAATATCCTGCGCATTCCAGAATATGCACAAGTTGCAGTTATTGAGATGGGTATTAATGGCCAGGGCGAGATGCGCCAGTTGGTTGATATTGTTAAGCCGACATTTGCGGTCATTACTAATATTGGGCATGCGCATGTTGGTCACCTTGGTGGTAATTTGCATGGTGTTTCGCATGAAAAGCGTCAGATTTTTTCGCGTTTTACACAAGATGGCGTTGGCATTATTAATGGCGATCAAGACTTGCTTACGGACATACATTACAACCATCCTGTTGCTAAGTTTGGTCTAAAGACAAAAAATCAAGTGCAAGCGCGCAAGGTACGTGTTTTGCTTGATGAAAACGGTCAGCCACAAACACACTTTGTGCTCAAGTGGTATGGAGAAAAAGCTCCAGTGGTATTAAAAAACAATCACCCAGGGGGCGTTGCAAATGCCCTTGCAGCAGCAACAGTAGCCTATTTTTTAAAAATACCACTTGATGCTGTGGTTCGAGCCTTGGCAAGCTATGCGTCATTTGAAAATCGCTTTGAGCCAAAAAAGCTAAAACAGAATAAGGGTCATTTATTGAGCGATTGCTACAATGCAAACCCTGAAAATATGAAAGCAGCTTTAATTGCTTTTTCACAACTGCCTGCACAGGGACAAAAGGTACTGGTTCTTGGCGAAATGTTTGAGCTTGGTGATCGGCAAGATTATTGGCACCGTCAGGTAAGCCGCGAGCTTGCAAAGGTGAGTGATCTTGGTGTTTTAATTACGGTTGGCAAGCGTGCACAGTTGTATACAAAAATGCTTTCTCGGGCGGTGAAGGTGTATAATGCTGATGATTGGCAGCAAGCACTTGATGCATTTAAAGATTGCATCAACACAGAAGGTGCTTTGGTGCTGGTGAAAGGCGGACGCAGTTTGCGCCTTGAAAACATGATAAAAGAGGTTGTTGAATAAGTTCATTCAGAAGCCATTTCCAAAAGTCTTGTGCCTTATTCGAAAAAAGAGTAAGGTGGAAAAAAACCAAGAGAAAGGAGTGGCAATGAGTACCAAATCGTTACATGAACTTGATAGTCATGAGGGGCAGTTAGTTTCTAGACTGCTTGATTTACCGCATAAAATTCTTTCACATGATGACCTTGAAGGGTTGCAACAACTTATTCTGTATGAGTTGGCGCACGATAAGTCATTTGGCTTTAAAAGGGCGAGTTACCTTATCGATAATCCTGAATTTAATTGTCTAAAAGGGGTTGCTGGTTACGATCAAGATGAGTGCTCGGTTACGGGTGCTAATCCCTGGGAAAACCCTCGTGGGTTTATTGATAGTATGAGCCAAGCAAAATTTCATCAGCATGTCTCATCATTCTTAAATCACAGTTTGTGCAAAGCGCAGGATAAAGACCCTGAAGCTGATGCTATTAAAGCATTGAGTGATAATCTTGGTATGCAAAATTCGTCGTTTATTACTTGGCGTATGCGTCATGGAAACCACGGTATATTACTTTTTGAAGAAAATGCCTTAGCTCATCATCGCAATCCTGAACTGTTGCACCATTTTGTTGCCTTGTTGAGCCTCTGCTAAAAAGCACAAAACGGTTGTTTGTTTTTGCGAGCCATAGAGCTTACTTGCACACAAAGTTTGTATGCCAGCCGGCAGCGGTGGTGTATGCAACGTAGCCATGGCTGTTTGATCGTGTGTGAGTAACCACGTAGTGCTGTTAATCTGTAAGATTTCTATTGCTGGTCCTAGATGCCAGTACCAGTTGATTACGGTTGGTTTAGTGTATGCAACCGTATCGTCAATAATGATTTCTATTTCGGAAAGTCTACAGCTGCGCGTAATGGTTGTTTGTTGCCAGGTATTGTTAGCTTGTGCAAAATACAGCGTTGATTGCTCTGCTGCCCTAGGTAGCTGCTGTAATTTTGGCAGCTGAAACAGATCTATGTCGTGGGGAATCGATTTAAAACTATCTGGAACAACGGTGGTGTGCGCGCTGGCAGCACGTACGGCATTGCGCCATGCTGGATGCGCCGTGTACAGGTAGGTTCCTGGGTCAATAAATAAGGGAATGCCGTTAACACTTAGCGTAATGGCTAGCTCGTCACCATGAAAATGTCCTGTTGGTTGATGGGGGGCATGGCGTGCATGACGTAGTGTAAAAAGATAGTTATTTTGCTTGATGATGGTAAGCCCAAAGTTTGGGTAATAGTGATGAGATGGTTCTGCTAGAACCATTTTTTTTTGTCCAATGTATCCTGGTAAAATCCTGCCGCTATCATGATCGCCAATAAGTATTACATTGCCTCCCTGATCAGTGCAATCCGCTATAAAAACGTGCATTTTATCGTGTATTTTGTATAATGGTCGATCTATTGAAAGATGGTGCTCTTTTGCGCAGCTCAACGCTAAGTCAAAAAGCTCGGTAACAAGCTTGTGGTAAGCAGTTGAGCCTTCGTAGCTGGTACCATCAGCAAGCAGTTGCTCCCTAAGTGCTTGCTGCACCCAACGCCAAGCCTTGTGTCGTAGCTGATAATATTTTGTTATGTCTAGAAAGCAGCACAAGTGCAAGTACCCAACAAGG
>CAMBZK010000063.1 GCA_945872225.1 candidate division TM6 bacterium UASB124 | reverse complement strand
CAAGGTGAGGCTGTTGGCTATTGCGTTTCCCTTGATCAGTGGGTGCCAGAAATTATTTGCAATGATATATGGGTGATCGCTTTCAACAAAGGTTGTTAAGCACCAGCCTGCTGGGTCTTTGACGATATTATTTGCGCAAGCAAGCATGGTGTCAACGTAGCCAAGGTTTGTGAGGATCGCTTGCATTTTTGGTTTGTGAATTAAAAAATGCTTTAAAAAAGCAAAAACAGTGCCGATATTTTCTATTTTAATAGCCTCTTCTTCTGTATCAAAACATGGTTGCTGTGCAAGCTTGAATAGATCTTTAAGCTTTGGGCTGATTTGCGCGTATTTTAGATATTGGCACGAAGGGTTGGCGAGGAGTTTATGCTCCTCTAATACGCTAATTAGCTTTTGTAGTGCACGAATTGAGTGTGCGGTCTGTTGTGTAATTTTGCTAATGGTGTTGAAATATGTTTTTATACCACGGATATTGTTGAATGTTTCAACAGCGTAGTACCCGCAAAAACCACTTGCGACCAGTGCTATGAGTCCTTGCAGTGTTGGCTGGTCTATGCGGTGCAGCGTGCTGAGCATAATGCCAGCGCTACCAATGTGATTTTTTGCTTCATCGCTTAGTAATGTAGGGGTTGCTGGTTGGGCAAGTTTGAAAAAAGCGTATAGGCCAAGAATGTAACATGCAACTGCTTGCATGGAGCCATATAGGTAACACTGGCCAAGATAAGCACTCCCTGCAAGTCGAAGAACCTCTTCATTCGTGTTTAGGAAATCAAGATGGTCTTTATTGAAGTAGATATTGCGATAAAGATCTGTGGCAAAAAAGCCTTGGCTTTCCCAAAAATCGATCATCATGTGTTCGGTTTTGGCAAAATCTTTTAGTGCGTTTGAGATTTCTTCTCTAAGTTCTACCTGCTGAACGAGTGTCTGGATCAAATCTTGTTGTTGCCTGATTTTAGATATATCTGTTGTTGGCTTGCTGAGCGCTAAGCAGGTATTGGCGATACCAATTTCGGTGATGGTTGGGAATGCCACTTTGGCTAGATAGTGCTCTTGGTTACTTTGACCACACAGCACGGTCAAGTCGTGCAAAATCTGCTCCTGCGTTTTATCAACTTCTCCAGCCTTGCCTAAGGTAGCTTGATGTGCCCTGAAGACGTTAAAAGCTAACTCGCGTTTATAGCGCTTTATAGGATTGTTTCTATGCTTGTAAAGCTCTAGTGCGTACTCTTCTAGGGACCAGCAAGACCAGTTGTCGCTTTCATTTTCAATACTTTTTTCATTTTTTTTACCAATAAAGTCGGCGTGCGTTTTATCCCAAAGTTTTTTGATGGCTACTTCTTCTACATCTGTTTGGGCACAGACTGTGGTGGTTAGGATTGTACAAAGTAATAAAAATAATTTGATTAAGCTGATCATTGAAGCCCTTAGCTAGGTTTTAATGCCAAAGCAGCATGGTAGCATAGAGAGTAAAAATGGCAAATAAGGGCTCAATGACGATCTTTTTGATAGGTTTTTTATTGTGGCTATTACTTTAACTTACCCTGTAGCATGGTTAAAGCGACCGTGAGCGTTGCACAAAAAACGCATCCCCAGGCTAGGTCAATAGCTACAATACTAACGGGCCAGTGTTTAAAAATAGCGTAGTTGGTAAATTCATATGAGCCATAGACAACAAAGCCATAGAGAGCGCCCAAGCCAGCAGCGTGTTTAAGTTTTTTCGACGATGTTTGCGGGAGAATAAAGAGGACAATCCCAACAACAAGAACAAGCCAGGCAATAATGGCGGCCATCCATTGGTGAGGTTCCATGTGTTCAGGGCTGAGCATGATGCTTGAAAAAGCATGGAGGTAGATTTTTTTTGCAATCGCACTGATCCAAACAACATCAATTAATATTGCTAAAACAAGACCAACAAATACGGTATTTGAGAAGCGCTGAAACCATGTTTTTTGCATGAGTATCTCCTTTATGGGCAATAAAAAAGGGCCGACTTGACATCGGCCCTTTGATCTTTAAACAAGCTCTGGAAAGAAGAGCTTGAGTTCTGTTTGCGCAGTTTCAGGCGCATCGGATCCATGGGTTGCATTTGATCCAACATTGGTGCCAAATACCGCACGCATGGTATTTGGAGCAGCTTTTGCAGGGTCAGTTGCGCCCATCAAATCACGCCAAGCGGCGATGGCATTTTCTTTACGAAGAGCCAGCAAAACGCATGGGCCTGAAGTCATGAACGAAACAAGTTCGCCAAAAAATGGGCGAGCACTATGAACAGCATAGAACTGCTCGGCAAGCGCTTGTGACATGTGAATTTTCTTCATGCCAACAATGCTAAAGCCTTCGTGTTCAATGCGGTCAATAACCTTGCCGGTATTTTTTGCCGCAACAGCATCAGGTTTGATAATAGCAAATGTTGTTTGCATTATTCGCCCTTACTGTTTTTCATATGTTCTTCAAGAGCTTGTTGCAATGAGCCTTTGCTCATTACTTCTTTTTGTTGAGGAGCAGATGCTTCTCTTTCTCTTGGAGCACGTTGTTCGCGAGGTTCGCGTGGCTCACGTTGTTCACGTGGGGCACGAGGCTTGCTTTCAGCACGAGGAGCAGCTTGCTGCTCTGATGCTTCACGCTGTGTTTTCAAGCTTAAGCCAAGTTTACGATCTTCTGGGCTTACCTTGATAACACGTAGCTTAACGGCTTGGCCGATAGAGAGCATGTCTTCGATTTTTTCAACATCGTTGTTTTCTGAAAGCTCAGAAATATGCACAAGCCCTTCAATGCCGCTTGCCAGTTTCACGAATGCCCCAAAATTGGTGATCTTTGAAACGGTACCATCAACCATGTCGCCAACTTTATATTCAGTTGCAACGCTGGTCCATGGATCTTTATCAAGTTGCTTGATGCCAAGTGAAATTTTGCGGTTTTCAGGATCAAGTGAAAGAATAATCGCATCAACCAGATCAGCTTTTTTGTAGCGATCGCCTGGATGACTAACGTGTTCGGTCCATGAGATGTCTGAAATGTGCACAAGGCCGTCAACACCTTCGATAAGCTGAACAAAGATACCAAAATCAGTGATGTTGGTAATTTTGCCTTTGATCTTATCGCCAATTTTGAAGCGCTCTGCAACAGCTTTCCATGGATCTTCTTTGAGCTGTTTAACGCTCAATGACATGCGTCGATTTTCTTTATCAAGCGCTACAACGAACGCTTCGATTTCATCGCCTACATTGTAGTGCTTACCAAGGTTGGTAATGCGCTCAGTCCATGAAATTTCAGAGATATGCACCAAGCCTTCTACGCCTTTTTCAACTTCTACGAAAAGACCGTAGTCAGTGATGCTTGAAATGCGACCTTTGATTTTAGCGCCGATAGCATATTTGGTATCAGCATGTTCCCATGGATTTGGGGCAAGCTGTTTCATGCCAAGGGAGATTTTTTCATTTTTCTTATCAAATGAAATCACTTTAACGGTGATGGTATCACCAATGCGTACGAGTTCGCTTGGATGTGCAATGCGACCCCATGACATATCGGTAATGTGCAACAGGCCGTCAATACCGCCAACGTCGACGAATACGCCGTAGCTGGTGATGTTTTTAACGATACCTTGTAGTACTTGCTCGTCAGCGATGAATTCAAGAGCTTTTTTCTTGTCTTCTGCGCGCTGCTCTTCAAGGTACTTACGGCGAGAAATGATAACGTTGCCGCGTTTTTTGTTTACCTTAAGAATCTTGCAAGTAACTTCTTGATCAACAAATTGATCAAAATTCGTTACACGTTGTGTGTCTACTTGTGATCCAGGCAAGAATGCAGGGATACCAATGTCAACACTCAAACCACCCTTAACTTTATGCGTAATCATACCGCGTACTGGTTCATCAGCAGCTGCAAGCTCAGCAATGCGTTCCCACGCCTTGATAGCTTTAGCTTTTTGGTATGAAAGTACCACGGTGCCATTTTCGTCTTCAAGACGATCAAGCATAACGTCAAGTGCTTCATTAAGATGAATTTTTTTGAGTTCGTGTTCGGTGAACTCATAATTTGGAATCAGGCCATCGGATTTGTAATCGATGCTAATTAAAACACCGCCGTTATCCTTAGAAATGACCTTGCCGGTAACAACTTTGCCAACTTGGAATTTGGATGAAAAATCTTCATACAAAGAGGCCAGTTCTGCGCGTTGTTCTTCGCTTACTTGCAAATCTTCATCAAGAAAACTTGATGCAAGTAAAGCGTTGTTATTATGTTTAAACATGTAAACCAACGTGGTTATATGGTGAAACTTATGAAAAAATACAACCCTAGCAGGCTATCAGAAAAACGATCTACTGGCAAATCGCAGTAATTTTTATGCTGGCTTTTTGTCAATTAATGACTTTTTTACAAGTTGTATTACTCATTCATCTTGAGAACCCCAGAGAGTATGAAATTGTAGGGGATGCTTTCTCGTGGCTTTTTTTCTAGCTTTTCTCCATAAGCGCGAGCGCGTGTGATGTGCTCAATGCTCATGGTGCTACCTGGGATAGCTGAGGTTAAGTCTGCTAAAAAAATCCCAATCTCATCGGGGTTTGTTGTTTTTCCTTCAATGTGCAGCGGAACGCTCTTAATAAGAAGGGCCTCGTTGAGAATTTGTTTTGCCTGCTGTTTTGCCGCTTGCTTGGCGTTGGCGTTGTTGTTAAGAGGTTTTTCGCCAATTCTGATAGTGGTGAGCCAGGTATTTTCGGGGATGTGCTTTGCGATGGTATGGCAAATTTGTGCTGGAATTTCATGCTCTTCAGTTAAATCTTTGATCATAGTGATGTGATCATTCAAAATTTTGTTTTCTTGTTCAAGCCCTTTGGTCTCTTGTACGCGTGGTTTTAGCTTGTTCAGGTAATTATTGAGCTGTTTCTCTTGCTGGGTGATCTCGTTTAGGCAGTAAGATTGGTAAAACCGGTAACTGATGACACTGAGTGGTGGGGTGATTATGAGGATAATGCATGCCAGAAGCCGTTGTTGCCAGTGCTTGATTTCAGGGGTGTTGATTACATCTATTAAATTGCTTAATTCACTACGTATAAAAGGCACTGCTTGGGGAGGGTTGTCCTCAGGCGTTATAGGAGCTCCTTTGTAGAGCCCAGTGACAGGCCCGCTTATTTTGCTTAAGCATAACAAGTGCTGAAGAACTTGTTGTTGAGGGCTAGCGAGCGTGTTTAAGAGTGAAGAAAAGCAGATGATGGGGGTTTTTTCTCCAAGCTGCTGACTGCTGAGAAATGCCTGAGCAATGTGTGCTATTTTAGTTGGGTTGGCAATTCCCATAGGTGATATTTCATTGTTGGCACAAGTAGTTTGCTGAACGCTTTCTAAAACAAGTGATTTTCTTTGCATGCGTGCTATGGCGCAGGTAATTCCTGAAAGATCTATTTGTAGGAGCAAATAATAGCGCTTTTTGTGTATGAATGGGATGGTAAATGTCATGATAGTATCACAAATTAAATGTTTTAATGGTGAGGTCAATTTTTTGCACTTGTTCTTCTAATGTTGCCATCGTTAGTAAGCCAGCCTTTGCACCAACGTGAGAGAGGACAGATGCGCTGTTGATGATGCCATGTTGTAAGGCTTTTTCTATCGTAGCGCCATTGAGAAGGCTGCCGACGAAGGCAGAGCCAAAAGCATCACCAGCGCCAACCGTATTTATTACCGGAACTCGTATACTTGGGTGAAAATACATAGTTTTTTTTGAGCTAGCATATACGCCATTAGCGCCATTGGTTACTACCACAATCCGAGGCCCTATGTTGAGTATGGTACTAAAAAAATTAGGCAGGCTGAAAAACATTCCTTGGCAGGCGATGGGCTGATCTAGTAAGTATGCTGCATTGTCTGGTTGGTTGAGTGCGCAAGGATTTTTGCTTGAGCTAGCATTGAATGCTTGGTGAAAGGATTTGTCGTAGTTGGTGAGTGTTGCCATGAGCTGTTTTGCTTCAGTGCTATTGAGTATGAGAATGTCGACGTCCTTTAAGGACTCTTTAAGTATTTCTGGGTTACTCGCCAGTTGGCTTTTGCCAGGATTAATTGCTACAGGGACACAGTGTTTTTTTGCCAGGCTGGTGATTGCGGGTAAAGTGTGGGCAGCATTGCCACTGAGTGACGTTATATATATATAGGAAGCATTTGATAATACTTCTTCATTGATATCGGTCGTGCTCAGTAATGTATTAGCACCGCGGTAGGTAAAAATAGTACGGTCATTATGCAAAGATGTAACAATATAGGATGTGCCTGTAGCGGCAGAGGGAATTTGTTTTATGTACTTAGTGCACACATTTTCCTGTGCTAGATCTTGCAGAATGTGCTTACTGGCCTCATCGTTGCCAACGGCACAGATGCAAGTAGTAGAAAAGCCTTGTCGTCTAAAGGATACAGCCACATTGGTTGCCCCGCCTCCTGAAAGATGGGTAATCGACTCAACTTCTATTTTTGCTCCTGCTTCAAATAAAAGATACGACTGTGTGCCTTGTGGTTGAGATATACTCATGAGATCTATGCCATCATATTGTAAAAGAATATCTTGTGTGGCGCCGCCAATGGTTAAAATATTCATACATTTAATTCCTTAATATAGCTAATGAATAGTCCCTACATTATCCAGGTTGGCATGAATAGAGCAATATATGTGATTTATTTTTACAAGTTGAATCTGCTCAAAAAGGCCATTAATAGCTGCTTTTCTTATGTTTGCACGTATA
>CAMBZK010000062.1 GCA_945872225.1 candidate division TM6 bacterium UASB124 | reverse complement strand
GTTGAACAAGCAGCCCTCTGCAGCATTTGCCAGCATCCAATGACCCCAGATAAGCCGCTCTTAAGGCTACATATCAAAGATACCCCAGAAAGTGCTGTAAGAAATTGCCATACCTTCCATCACGCATGCATCAACAACTGGCGCCACTGGCAAGACGAGCAGACAATTCCTCGATCATGCCCACTCTGTCGACAGCTAGAAGTTCCAAATAAAAGTGCTATAAAACGACTACGATTAGCCAGAGGAAAGCGCAATGAAAGTATGATTCATGCGATCACCCACAGCGATTTCCCCAGTGTTCTCACCATCAGCACATGCGCTGGCTTCAACCCACATTATAACTTTGCCTGCCCACAAACACGCACCCACAACGACTCATTTTTAATACTTGCAGCTCGTGAAGGCACTGCTGATATGTTACGGGTCCTTGTTAATGCTGGCTGCCCATTAGAGCACCAAAATTCACATGGAGATAATGCTTTAGCCACAGCAATCGCCTTTAGAAGGCTTGAAAATGCAGCGCTACTGCGTAGCCTTGGAGCCTTAGAGCCGCGAAGTATTCTCGCAAGAGCTTTTAGAAATGCTTATGAAATAATTGCTTCGGCCGTAGATCTTTCCATGCGAGAATACCTCGGGGAAGAAGAAGATAATATGGATGATGGCATTGATTTCGCGTTTTTCGGCGCTAGATTTTAAGAAAAAAAAGATCAAATCGACACATCAAAAACAGTGTTTACGCATTACCGATCAGCTATTTTTTTTAGCTTTAAGCTGCTGCTAGTCTACTAGCAGCAGCTTAAACAAACCCACATCTTCACTCAGGCATTAGCCGTCAGCGCCCTAAATAATATTTCGCAAGGTCTTTTGCATAGGTCCCGAGGCTAGGAAGCATGCCACGCACGCCGCCTTGCTGATAGCGCTTCATAGCAATGAGTCGCTGAAGCCTTACAGCTTGACCCCTCAAATTAGTTGGAATTCCTGGCAAACTCATGATATTGCGCACAACTTCTTCCACTGCAGGAAGGGCATAATTTTTTGCTATTAAATCCTCAATTAGTAGTAATATTATATCTCTGTAGTCGAACAAGCTTTGGCCTCTTAGGGTATCAAAAGGAACCTGGGCCACTCTTAAAGCAGTCGCATAAACCCCCGCCTCAATCACTCCGCTGGCAGCTTGGACAAGATTTATTAATACCTTTCCAACATCCCAACGGGCGTCCTCATCGCGCATGAATGTATCAAATAAAAGCTGTAATACGCGATCCAATTCAAAATTTCTTTTAACGAGCTCTTCTAGTATTTTTGGTGCCGATGATTTGCCACCATTACGCCCATCCCCTAATGCCCTCAATGCAAACTCCATCAATTGTTGGCTGGAAAATATCTTAGGCGTGCCTGCAATAAAGGACAAATCACTACCGAAACAGTAAGGATATTTCTTGAAATAGGCACTTATTTTCTCGACCAAGAGCACATGCTGATCTTCATAAGCATCATCGCTCAGTTGCTCAAGCGCGGAAAAAAAACAGGCTGACCACTTAAAATCAACATCTTGCAGCATTAAAAAAAACTCGGCATACCCCACCCCTTTGCATAAGAGATGGCCCAGTAAATCAACCGACTGGTCTCTTACGGCAAGCGCCAAGGCTTTTTCATAAATACGCTGCGCAAAAGGCCCTTGGGCATCTAACACAAGACTGCACAATAAATCATAGCTTAAACGATGTCTTTCTGTCTCTAGCCTCTCTGCGTATACTAATGCTTCTTCAAAGCCATGATGCTTCGCTATAAGCATTTTATATACTTCCACCCCTAGATCCTCTCTACCAGGGGGAATCATCCCCGCTGCCCTGACTATGTCTGCAGCCCCATACCCCCGGTCAAGTAATGCCCTTATGAGTTTTTTAATTTCTATATCCAAGTGCTTCACGTGTGCATAAACATAATGACGCTCATCTGTCTTAGGATAGGCTACCCTCAACAGCCTGACAACAAACGCTAGGGCCTCTTCTAACTGTAGCCCCGCTGAAACAGCGGCAATGTATGACTTGCACCTCTCTATAGATAGGGAAACAACACTCCATCGCTGTTCCAAGTCAGCTGTTGGCCCCAAATGGCTTTGAATAGCGGCAGCAAAAGCATCATAATGCTTTTTAAGCAGATCAGTATTAAACTGGAATTCGTTAGCAACTGATTTGCTCAGGTCAAATGATTTCATCAGCACAACAGAAAAAATATCTTTAATAACCCTTATATCTGTATGACCCGTAATTGCTAGCCTAAAAGACAGCCCATCAGCTAAAAGGCAAACTTCTTTCATTATTCCCTGCATCTTGGCATCGATAAGCTTAAGCAAGGACGTTTCAAAAACAGCATCCCATCGCCCCGACTCATTGGCCCCATAAAATTGCAACTCAACAACAACGGTATCGCTCTTTTTGTCAAACAAAAATTCAAGCTGCAGACTATGATCGCGAAGAGGAATGTTATACGATAGTGCAATACGGGGAGAAAAAGTGCACCCAACCCGGTCAAATTGCAGAGATGATAGTAGGGATGGGTCGACAAATGATGATAGAAATTCCTTATCCGAGATAACTTCGCGAAAAGCGCTGCAAACTTTTTTTACTAATGCAGGCAAAATGATGTGTTCGCTTTGATAAAGCTGAGCTATAAATTCCATCAATGACTGATGAAGAATTGAAAATACATCCTCTCCTGTTGTTGGTCGAACTGTAAAATCAGAACCAGGGCTTACTTTACTATATAAAGTAAATGAACCAATATTTATGTTGGGAGACAAAAAACGATCGCTGGCCTCAAATAGTGGTTTCTCAAGAACGCTATTAATCCATTCGTTAAAAGGCGGAAACTTGTCATGTTTTCCAACCTCGAAGAAGGTTAAGGGGTCCCATGGGCAAAGTACATCTTTTCCAGCGTTAAAGAATCCTCCATTCGCCCATCGGTAAAGTACATCACGATAACTTTTTAGCATTACCTGAAAGCGTGCAGGGGACCACGAAGCACCACCTTTCATCGCCTTGATAGCCAAATCGAATGTGTTTACAAAATTCGTCATTAAACTGCAAGCAGCCATCTGAGTAATACTTCCAGCTGGCTCTTTGGTCGCATCAGTAGCAATATCTTCCATAGCATCAGAGCTACTGCCGGCAGCAGCTCCTCCACCAGCTGGGGCACCAGCGCCGGCTGATTGCCGCGCTCTCTTGAAAATATTCAAAAATTCCGGTGAAACAAAATAAGGGATGATACCCATAGTAAAATCATCCCATGCAGCTTGGTATTTGCTTGCATCAGCAAATGAACCAAGGTTTACTGCTTGTAGTGCTGCTTTTTTTGCTAGCAACGTAGCCAACATAGGTGCGTCATCGCGCAGCTGAGCCTCAGCCTCTTGGAGCAATGCATCTACCCTTGCGACATCAATTGGCCCTGGGGCAAGCAGTATGTTGCCACACGTCGTATGGAGCCATACTGGGAGTAAATCAAAAACCCCAAGCCTGCCTACTAGCATTGCTAAGCGCCCCAACATCACAACCTGAGCATCAGATGCTATGCTTGCTACGGCCTCTTGCCAACGAGGCTGTAGCTCTTCACTCATAATCAAATCACCAACTTTCATAAGCTGAATATAGTAATCCTGAACCTCTTTAGAAGCTGAGCGGACAGCAGCAGGCATACCTCTATGCAAGCGCTCTTCGGTGTTCACAACCTTGCCAAATAATATAGCTACTGAATTGCTTGATAAAATATCATTACCATGCTGACGAACTACCGCCTCAAGCTCACGAATAAGAAATAAGCGCTGCTTATCATGTCCACAGGCAACTATGAGCGCACAGATCTGATTAACCGCCTTGAATAACACTGCTGACTGACGGCGCAAATCCTGGTCACTATCAATTAATACTTTGTGGTCTTTAATCTGACAAAGCACTGCATGCTGCAAGGCATGGAGTGGTGAAACAAGCAGAGCTGGATTCATTGCTTGATTTTTAATTTCTTTTAACACGTCAAGCACCGGACGCGACATTGAAACTGTCCGCCCCCGCATGGCATAAGATGTGTTAAAATAGGATGGCATCAACGATAAGCCCAACGGCATTGGATAGCTCACCCAGCCCGGCGAGATAATGCCTCTTAGCCAAGCATCGCTGCATCTAGCACGATCAATCGGCATGGCTTGGGCCTGCTGCACATCAATTAATAATGTTTTGCCATCCCCAAGTTCACGCTTAAGCTGCCCCCAGCCAGAAAAACAGATCACCGGCTTGCCTTCACCACGAAAAGTTGTCGCCTCGTGTGATGTGCTCGGCGCCATCTGTCCAACAATAACGGCTCTGATATTATCGCCGTTAAAACCTGGCTCCGTATACGCTGTTAGTGCGTCCCCAATCGTTCTGGCAAAAATAACCTGGTCAGCCGCAGTTATCACGCGCACACTCCCACCAGCCGCGCCAATAATGCTTCCTTGTACTCGCGTCAACCCATGCACTGCGTCCTGTTCTTCATGAATATAGCTTGGGGCCTCGCTTGGTGCATATGCACGAAAAACAATCGGTCGAGCCTGGACCAGAAAAATGACGTCTCCACCATTAGCATTTTGCTGCACAACAAACTCAACGTCCATTGGCTTGCCATAGTGCGCCTGAATTGCCTGCCCAATCCGCCAAAGCCGCTCAACCGTTGCCTTGCGCAGCGCCGGCTGATGCACTAGCTCCTGCTTATTATGAACATGCTCAAGGCCTTTTTGCTTGTTTTTTGGGACAAGGCGATCTATTTTTGAGCAAATCGATGGAAAAACCACAGGCAAGCCAGCCTGCGTACCCACTACCCGAAACGTATCAACAGCACCTAAGCTATTTACCACCAACTCGCCATGCCCAAATGCTGCTTGCACTATGCAAACGCTGCTATCCGCTCCCACTTCTGGATCTTGCGTAAACATCACACCGCTCGTTGGGACTGGCCCACCTGCAACCTCGCCAATCATTTCTTGGAAGAGTACAGGAACAAAAACGTCATCAGAAAAGACCGTCTCATCTTTTTGGCCTAAGCGCTGGCGTAGTGACTTCTCACTAAAATATGACAGCACCACCACCTTGATTGCTTGTATAAGCTCTGGCAAGGCCGGCTCAACGTTGGGCACACTCTCATTACCCCCAGCGTTTGCCAGCGTGTCAGTATCCTCTTTACCGGTACTGCGGACCATCAGCCTTAAATTTTTACGGGCAAAATCTTGTAAAAAGGTTGCTATCTGCAATGAGCCTTGCCATGCCTCCAGTTTTTTTGCATGCCTTGGCTCTCCAAGGCTATCAAATGCTGCCCCAAGCTCTTCCCTGAGGGTTGTTAACGCATCAACAACGGTAGGAGCCAAACCCGCCGCGGTCTGAGCATGACGAGCCAACGCAGCAACAGCTGGCCATGACTTGGTTAAATCATAGCCAACCAAATTCAAAAGTGCCAAAATCTTCTGGGATGAAATGGCCTTGAATGCGGGAACGCGTACATCATCATAACCCATTTTGAGACATAGGTTATAAAGCTCAATTAAATTTGCTGCTTTAAAGCCAAGACCATCTGTAAGCGCTCGCTGGTTGATGTCTGTATCGCAAGAAAATCCTCGCGTGCCATCAGGGTTTAAGGTACGTAGGTGCTTACTTGCTACTGGCGCCCCAGCACCAGCTGCACCGGCACCACCACCTTCCGCTGCAGAACCAGTTGAGCCAAGACCGACACCGACGCCGCCATCTTCTGCTTCAACTTGAACACTACGCCCACGCTTTTTACGCGTGCCAGCAGCATTTATGGAAGCCACCAACCCTACCAATACAAAAAACATCATCAGTGTTGTATTGACTGTTTTCACGAGCAACCCCCTAAAGCTTTCCCTATATCCCCCCAAAGATCCCCATGTTCTCATTGTCGATAGCGCTAAGGGTAAAAATCAACAAAAGATGAAAATGATTTATCTTTGTACCCAGCAACCAATAGAAGGTACCTGGTTAAGGACTAGTGCTTAACGCCTGGCTAGTATCATAGGGCTTCTTGGAGTCAATCCTGCAGAAAAAGATGTCGTTGAGCAGCCCATGCATCGACTTTTCGCTGCTAGTTTTTAAAAAAAGTCATAAGCGTATCAAAAATACTCCTTTTTAAACCCTCACCTAGGAATTTACCAACATTTTGATAGCTATATAGCCTAAATATTGGTGATTTTGTGCTGTATTTTATTTACATTTGAAATAATTTAAAGGCTGGTTATAATTTGATTAAGTAAATAAAATTCATTCTTTCTTTATTTTTAATGGAGACTTTTTATGAAATCAACCAGAAAAACCATAGCACTAAGCTTTATTTTTGTCGTTATTGCTAATTTTAATATCAAAGCTACCTCACCACTGCCTCCATTTGTTGATGACTCAAGTATTTTTGTTGCTACTACAAGAGAAGTGGGTGAATTGTGCCAAATATGTGAACAAAAAATTAGTACAGGCACAGAATGTTTCTTTTTAGTCCCGGATAAAAAACCAGAAAATTTACTGGTCCACAAAGATTGCCTGAGAACAAAAGGCAATAATCCTACTCCAGATGGCTTCATAGATGCTATTGACTTCAGAGATTCACTTAGAGAATCCCCACAAGAACCACTACTTGGCGCTTGGTAAAGTGAAAGCAATAATAATATTCTGCGCATAAAAAAGGCCTCTCGAAATTCGAGAGGCCTTTTTTATGTAATCTAAATACTAGAAGCTTATT
>CAMBZK010000061.1 GCA_945872225.1 candidate division TM6 bacterium UASB124 | reverse complement strand
TTACATATGATGAAATGATCGACTGCGAAGGGCGGTTTGCTACGATTGATGGGGTTAAGGTAGAAAATCCTACTATTTCACTCCTTAATCATTTGGCTGCGAATAATAATATTATACCATTTAATGAAGTTGTTCGTTATTCAAGTAACGTTGGGATTGCAAAAATTGCTAAGCGGCTTGGAGGCAAATTATATGATCATTATTGTCAGTTGGGTTTTGGTGAAAAAACAGGAATTCAGCTTCCTGGTGAGCGGTCTGGTTTTGTTAATCCGCCAGCACAATGGAGCCGTCCTTCCTTAATAGTAATGTCGTTTGGCTATGAAATCATGGCAACCATCATGCAGCTATCTCGGGCATTTTGCATTGTTGCTAATGGTGGCTACGATGTGCATCCAACGATATTGCTTGATAAAAAACAGCGCCATGGTGAAAAATTATATCGTGATGATGCGATTGAACAGCTCAAAAATATCATGGAAAAAGTTGCAGAAAAACATCAATTGCCAGGTGTTCGAACGATGGGAAAAACGGGAACGGCTCGTTGCATTGTGAACGGAAAATACTCAACACAGCTCCATCAATACAGCTTTGCAGGGATTCTTGAAAAGGGGAATTACCGACGTGTTGTGGTGACTTTTATTAAAGAGCCTGAAAAAGCATCGCTGTGGGCATCAGAGACAGCGCTGCCACTGTTTAAGAGCATTGCAACAAGACTCTTGGCGCATGACCGACTGCATTTTAATCAAGATTTGCGTTAGGATGTCGCGTTTCCAGCTAGCGTGGTTAAGATCGGCGCGTGCTGTACTGAAAGGCATTTGGAAGGTACAGAAGCTCTTGGGTTGCTTCGGTGTATTGAATCGTTGCAACGTCAAAGCGTAATACCTGTTGCATGAGATGGTGCTTTAACGCGAAATCAAGTGCTGCAAGTGCGATACGCCGTTGCTTTGTAGTGGTAACGACTTGGCTGATGGGGAAGTATTTTTTGAGTCGTGTTTTGACTTCAACAAAAGCAATGACCTCACCTTTTTTGGCGATTATATCAACTTCACCTCGTTTGGTTCGATAGTTCGTTGATAAAACGGTGTAGCCTTGGTTTCTGAGGTAGTCAACGGTGAGTGCTTCACCTTTTTGTCCTAGAAGTGCAGTATCAAGCATGGTGTATCAAGGAAGTATTAAAAAATGAAGGTGTGTTTGGTGGACAAATTTTGAGCCATGCTAATAAATGGAGATCCTGGGTATTTGTTTTGTAAAATATCCATTTGTAGCAGTGCTTCGTCTTTCTTTTTTTCTTTTAACGCAAGCTTGTATGCCAGGTAAGCAAGCCGTGGCTCAAGGTTTGGTATGTGTGCAAATTTTTCTTTTAAAAACGCTAAGCGAGTGCGAGCGGCATCGAACTGTTTTTTCCCCAAATAAAAATTGAATATGTAAATTTCTTTATCAGCAAGTCGCTCTTGATTTTGCGCTAACATTTTTTCAACATCACTACGATATTTACTTGATGTATTGTTGGTTAGATAGTCCTTGCATAACTTAACCGTTTCTTCGGTATATGATTGGTCGCAATCAGCAGGCAAGGTTTGATAAAACGATGCCAAGATAGTTTTGTAGCGAGCATACTCCGCATACTTATCGGCCGGAAAAAACTCACTAAAATTCTCGTATAGCTCTTTAGCTTGGCTATAGTTGCCTGCTTTAAACTGTAGCTCGGCAAGCAAGATCTTGTATTTGCCTATTTTTTGGTGGTCTGGATAGCGAGCAAGGAGCTCTGCGATGAATGGAACAGCATCATCGTGTTTTTTTGCTTTTATGTAGGCTTGTGCTTTGTGAGCTAACTCTTCAGCATTCATGGTTTCTTTTGTTTTGTTTTTTGCGCATCCACCCATGAGTAAGGCAAAAATAACTATAAGTACGTACATGCCAGGACCTGTGCGGTTATTCTTGTTAACATAATTTTTATATAGAGAACCATTCCATCCTACACAGCAGCTTGGTCTTTGTAAATAACGAGAGCCAAAAATGACTTCTAGCAAGATAGATGCATCTTTGTTACAATGTGCATTCTGTTAAAAAACACGTATTTTATACCATATTTCATGACAAAGGGTACTTTGGATGGACAAGAAATTTATACTGTCAGTTGCACTTGCATTGGGCTCTGTGTGGCTATTTAATTACTTTGTAATGCGTAAAGCGCCAGTTGCAGCACAAGGCGGCGCTGTTGATATTGGAGCCTCTAGAGAGCTTGCAGCGGGTCAACCGGTTCAAGTCCCTTCATCAGAAAATGTGTATAAGCCACTCGTTACCGCAGTACTATTTGACGATGCTCGCCTTGCTAGCGCTGCTGAGGAAGTTACCGTTGAAACTAAGCAGGTTGTGGTGCATTTGTCATCTCATGGCGCAGTGATTGATTCATTGGTGTTTAAGCATCATGCTGGCAAAGGCAAAAAACCATTGAAAACAGTGTATGCAAAAAATGTACTTGATGAAGCTCAGCGACAACAAGGAGCTTTTTTGTTAGCAATTGGCGAAAAGACGCCATTTAACTATGTTTTTGAAGGTAAAAAACAGCTTCCTGGTGGTGTGCAGGTTGTGTTTGCGGCTGAGAACGAAATTTGCCGCGTGAAAAAGACCTTTGCATTTTACGACGATAATTACCGTTGTGATCTTGCGATAGCTCTTGAGCCAAAACAAGCGAATGCAGCCTTGGTGCCGCGCATTTTCTTTCCCGCGCCTTATGTAGGCGAGATTGCTGACGATGCTATAACACTTTGTTCTTGGGATGAAGGCAAACAGGCAATTGAGACCTATGAACCTGCTTCTAGCCAAGGGTTGGCTTGGTTTTGGATGGATAAAAACCCTATTTTTGGTGCGCAAGATCGCTTCTTTGCTCACGTACTTGTAGGAGATGCTGACCGATTTACGCAGCGTGGCTACATTAAACGATATGACGACAAGACAATCAGCAGCATTCTTGAGGGTCCTGCAATTACACAAAAAACAACCTGGCAGTTGTCTTTTTATGTTGGGCCAAAAGAGCCGGAAGCATTGCAACTGGTTGACGAGCGCTTGACCCCCCTTCTGTCATTTGGCTGGTTTAGTGCAATATGTAAGTTGCTTCTTAAGCTGCTTGCTTATTTGTATGGCTTGATTGGCAATTTTGGGTTAGCTATTATCGCGTTGACCATCATATTGCGCTTACCATTTTCGCCATTGATGATTTATTCTCGTAAACAAACAGAGCATTTTGCTCGCTTTGAGCCATCAATTGCTCGTATTAAAATGAAATATCGTCATGATAAAGCGACTGAATATCAAGAACTGATGCGCTTTTATCGTGAGCATAACCTGTCTCCAGCAAATCAGATGGCTGGTTGTTTACCGCAATTGATTCAACTGCCAATTTTATTTGCTCTTTTCAGGGTCTTGAATAACTATATTGATTTGTATCAAGCGCCATTTGCTGGTTGGATTGTTGATTTGTCTGCTCGTGACCCTTATTATGTTTTACCGTTATTGAGTGGTTTAGTAATGATCTGGTCAAATTCATTAATGGCTGTTGTTGATGAGAAAAAACGTGTCATGACAACGTTTATGGCGTTTGTAGTGGCTGCGGTTTTTGCAACGTTTCCAGCGGGCCTTGTGCTCTACCAACTGACAAGCAATGTGCTTGGGGTTGCTGAAGATTATGTTAGAAGGATCTTTTTTAAATAAGAAGGTGCCATGCTTGCTCAATTACCAAGTCTACAAAAATTAGTTCGTCATTTGCAGCGATTACCTTATTTGGCCTCAAAAAATGTGTTTAAGGTTGCTGGATATTTGTTGGCGAGTGACCCTAAAGTTGTTGATCAGTTGTGTCAGGCAATTGTGGACGCACGTGCGGTAATTCGTCGTTGTGAGCAGTGTTGTAATTGGACCGAAAAACAAGCCTTGTGCGCTATTTGTTCTTCTGACAAGCGCAATAAAGCAGTTATTTGTGTGGTTGAGACGTGGCATGAACTTATGGCAATAGAAAATGTTGGCGAATTTAATGGGCTTTACCATGTACTTGGTGGAGCCTTATGTCCATTAGAAGGGGTTGGTCCTGATCAATTAACCATTCCTACTCTTCTTGAGCGCTTGAACAATGATGTTCAGGAGCTTATTTTTGCAACTAACCCGACGCCTGAGGGTGAAGCAACGGCTAGTTATATTTGGTCAAAAATAGCTAACAAGAGCATGGTTTGCTCTCGTTTAGCGAGTGGGGTGCCTATTGGGGCATCGCTTGAGTTTATGGATCGTGTTACTATTGGCAAGGCAATGCAGGGCCGTCGCCCCTATTAGAAAAGCATTGTTGTGGCCCTCAAAAAAGTGTTTTTTTTATTTTTATTAATGGGGCATTTACTTGTCGCAGGGCCTAAGCCTGTTGGCGTGCAGTCTGATCATCCCAATAAATTAAAGCATAAAAAAAAACAGCAACGCAAAGAATCACGCAAAGAGCGAACGCTCTCTATTCAGAGTGCTGAGCAATTTTTCACTAAGCAAAAAAATGCACGATTTAAAGGTATTGTTGATGCTCAGATAGGCTCAAATTTACATGTGTGGGCAGAGCGAATTACTACATTGCACGACACACGAGAGCTGCTGGCAGAGAGCTTGTCGGGGGCTCCTGTTGTTGTTGAGGATAAGGGAATTCTCATTTTTGCAGATAGTTTTCGTATTAATATTGATACTAAAACTGGTGTGGCAAAAAATATTCGATTACATCTGCGTGATGGTTTTGTTAAAGCACGCCAGGCATCTAAGCTGAGTGCCCTTGACTGGGAGATGCATCATATTGAGTACACGGCATGTGATCGTACTCATCCTGAGTGGAGCATTCGTGCTAGTCGGGCCGTTTTTCGTCGAGGCTCGTTTATCAAGACATACAACGTTCGATTTAATGTTGCACGAACATCAATTCCTATTGCACCACAATTTATCATTCCCGTACAGTTTGGTACTGGCGTAAAAAAAACCTCAAAATCAGGATTTTTACTGCCACGTTTTCTTGTTGATTTTGATTATGGCCTTGGCATTAAGCAGGATTACTACAAGACTATTGCTGATCGGGTGGATACAACTTTTAGTATTGATTGGCATAATAAAAAAGGGGTTGTATTTGCCGACGAATTTCGTTGGTATAGATCTGCTGATGACTATACCCATACAAATGCGCATTATGCTATTGTTCGGGATCGTTATGTCTATGAAGAAAACCGCATTCGCAAGGGAACTACAAGAGGGTTTTGGTTTAAAGGAAAAAGTTTTCAGCAGCATAAAGCATTAATACCACATTTTGATGCGTCTCTTTTAATGCGTACTGATTTTGGCACTGATAGAAGGACTGAATATCATTTTGCTAATGACACTGATGAGGTTGATGACTCATTTTTTAATGCGATTGATGGACGTGCGTTGAGCAAATATAGCCAAATATCACTTCTAACGGCTTGGAATCGTGTCTATAGAACGCGATTTTTTCCTATTAAAGGCGACGAGCTGCAAAAAATTATTACGCAAATTGATGCTCCTGCTGCCTTACCTAGTCCTATCGTCAAAAAAGACGTAGAAGACCGTGCACATGTTGGTTATTTACCTCATGTTGAATGGAGTAATGCATTTATATCTTGTGGATCGCTATTTCAATACAGACACGATTTTTTCTGGGATTATATTGCTTCGAGCCAGCAAAGTGTTGATCGCATTTTTGTTAATGATAGTCTTCTAGAGCAAGAAGAGGCATTGCCTCAAAATAAAGTAGATTTTTTGCGCGCATATTATGCGCCACAGGTGAAGTTTAATATTCCTGCACCCTGTGGTGTACTAACCGCTTTTGCAAAGCCAAGAGCTCAATTAGTTGGTAAGCAAAAGCAGTTGATCTATGATTCAAACCATGAACTCGCGGGTCGCGTTGCTGCGTATGGTGGCTATAGGGCATATTTTACAGGTGGTGCTGAGTATGCTTTTCCTTTGGCCTATCGTTATTTAGCTCAGAGTGACCTTATGTTTTTTGCCCAGCCAGTTTTGACGTGGCAATATGTGCCAAGGTTATACCAAGAAAATTGGCATCACCTTGATCGTTGGGATCGAGCATATCCAACGAATAATATTTTGGCTGAGGCGAATTTTACTTTTAACAAAAATAACTGGAACGCTGATATAGCTCTTCGCCAGGGGTATGATTTTGTAGCAAATGATCAGCGTTTTTTGCTTACGCGCTCGTTGCGGCAGAAAAATCTTATGCCATTGCAGTATGAATGTCGGTTGAGCAATGATCAAATTTCATGTGAGTTATCTCAGGAGTATGACTGGCCAGATTTGCAATTATTACAGTCAGAGCTTTCGGTGAATTTAATCATGCGAAAAATACAGTTGAACATTAGTTATCTATTTCAAAAACGAGAGCTTTTAGAGCGGCGTGCTTATTTATCAACGATTCCACATTTTATGCAACTACACATTGGCTTGCCTCTTACGAAATATGCTACATTGATTTACGAAGCGCAATACTACGCGCAGCAGCGCTCATCACTCTTTTTTGTTGACGGTATTAAGCCGCTAATGCATCGGTTGCGCCTTGAATATGATGGGCATTGTTGGGGTTTTTTTATTGGGGTTGAGGAGAAAAAATTTAAAGAATGTGGCATTGGTAGAAATGAGCGAGCTATGGTATTTTCGCTAAGGCTTGATTCGCTTGGTTCGTTTGCGAAAAAATTTAAACGAAATCATCAGCTTGGCGTCTTGCCGGGAGCATAAT
>CAMBZK010000060.1 GCA_945872225.1 candidate division TM6 bacterium UASB124 | reverse complement strand
AACTGATTTAAAAAATAAGCCCCGCAATCTTGCGGGGCTTATTTTTTTGGCTAAAAAAGCAAAAACGCTAGAAATATCATTTTAGTTGCTGTTTCTTTTGAGGCTATATAATCACCTGATTCAGATACATAGCTTTGTGTCTTGCCAATAGCTAGATATTTTCTATAGCATGAGTCACAAATTATTGGCTAGAACAATTCTCCAAGTAAGACTGTAAACAGATTGGATGATCATGATTTTAAGAATATTGCTATGTGTTGTTATGGTACTGATAGGCCTGCCACTGCAAGCAAATGGCGGGATCGGCCAGTCATTTATTTTGACGTTGCCAGAGACAAATGATCAAAGAGCGCTTTCAACGTGGTTACAAGCGACAAAGCCGGCTGGGGTTATGCTGCTTGCGTCGCACGTTAAAAGCCGAGCAAAAACAAAGGCGCTAACGAGGTTTTTGCAAAACGAAGCAAAGAAACTAAAAATCTATCCACTCATTATTGCGGTTGATTGGGAGGGAGGGATTGTATCCCGACCAACCGGCATCGATAGCGGTTTTCATCCAATTCCAAGTCCATGGCTCTTGGCAAAATTGGGGCGTCAGGCCAGTTTTCAAGCGGGGCTACTGATTGGCAGGCAGATGCATGACGTTGGCATTACAATGGATTTTGCGCCATCACTGGATCTTTTTGGTAAAAAAATTCTGGCGACACGGTGCTTTGCTGCAGATGAACAAATGGTAGCGACCTGTGGTATTGCATTTGCAAAAGGGCTTATGCACGCTGGTGTTATGCCAGTGATCAAGCATTTTCCTGGGCTTGGTTTTGGGCAGGCTGACACGCATGATGAGCAGATAACTATTATGATTGATGAAGAGCAGCGCAATCGACAAATTGAACCCTTTACAGCCGCTCTTCAGGCTAGCATCCCAGCAATTATGTGTACCCATGGGATCTATGAAAGTTTTGGTAATAAGCCAGTTACACGGAGCGATGAAGTAGTAAAATTGCTACGAGCAAATAATCCCAACGTTCTTTTGATCACCGATGATTTTATGATGAAAGCAGCGTGGGGCGACACCGACCAAGAGGCTGCCATTAATGAAGCGCTGCAGGCTGGGTATGACTATGTGATTCTCTCGGCAAAGCCTGCTGAGCAAGTTTCCCTGGTTCAGCGATGTGCAAAAAAAGCTTACAAAAAGCATCACAACCAACCAAAGAAAAAACAGCTATGTGTGCAGGCAGCGGTCCCATTTGACGAAAAACGTCTAGCAGAACATTTGGCAGTTGCGTGTTTGCAGAGCACGTTTGTGCCCCCACTCCGTGATAAAAAAATCATTATGATTACTACTAATTTGCCTATTATTCGGCCACCAGAGCAGTGGTTCTTACGTGATGATCAATCGTACTTGCATCAAGCACTGGTTAAGCGTGGGGCTAATGTTATAGATGAATTTGTTCTTGATCCTAAGAGTAAAGACTCTCACGAGCAGCTAGCTGACGTCATTGCTCTTAGTAAGCGTCATCCTCGTGCAACGATTATTGTTCAAACATTTTTTTACGCGGATGCCATCTGGAATTCTATTCAGCAACAGTGGCTTGAAATGCTGAAGCCACTGGCTAAAAATATAGTAACGATTTCGCTTGGCCATCCAGAAGAGGTTGTTCTTTTGCCAACGGCAATTAATGTTCCTCTCGGATCATTCCATCCGCCTCTGTTAGATGCACTTGCACAGCGGTTAATTGAGCCCATTGAGCAAGGGATTGATGTTTTAGTTGCTGACCCAGCGGCTTATTTAGCTGGCAAGCGCTTTGGGCTTGTATGCAATACCAGCAGTTTAACGCTTGATAATCGTTTTTTGCCAGACGTGCTTTTTAACTGGGCAAAAGGGCGAGATGATGGCAGTGTGCTCACTGCGCTGTTTAGTCCTGAGCATGGCCTGCGTGGGACGATTGAGGCATTTGGTGAAGTGCCAACAGAAGACAAAAGTCCTTGGGGGTGCCCCGTTTTTTCATTGCATGGCAAGCATAAAAAACCAACGCCAGCAATGCTTAAAAACCTTGATGTTGTTGTCATTGCTTTGCCAGATGTTGGCATGCGTTGCTATACCTATCTTTCGACCATTGATTTAGTCCTAGAAGCATGTAGTGAAAAAAAAATAGCAGTGGTATTGCTTGATCCAATCAACCCTATTGCTTCGTGGGGCGCGCAAGGTCCTGTTCTTGAGCAAAAACACAAATCATTTCTTGGCTGTGTAGAGAAGCAATTTTTGCATGGGGCAACATATGGAGCTCTTGCGAAAGAGGTAAATAAAAAGTATCAAGCAAAGCTAACGGTGCTTGCTAGCAAACAACAGCAATCAGCAACAGATGGTTGGGCATTCAAGGCCCCTTCTCCTAATTTGATGTCCATAGATCATCTATATGCATACCCATTAACTGTACTGCTTGAGGGAACAAATTATTCAGAAGGGCGTGGTACTAAGTATCCATTTTTACAATGTGGTGCTCCATGGGTGAATGCAAAAGAGCTTGTTGATGTCCTAAATGGGCATATGATGCCAGGTATTTATTTTGAGCCAGTTACCTTTATACCGAAAAAAATGCCTGGCATTGCGGAAAGCCCTAAGCACGAAAATATGCTCTGCCAAGGGGTTTTTGCTCATATCGTTGACCATGCTGTTGTGTGCCCTGCTCACGTAGCAACGGTCATAATTAAAGAGCTCTTTATACGATATCCAGAGCAATCGACGTTACTGAGATGGGGGAGGACTTATGGACTAGATAACCTCTATGGTAGTGATTCTTTACGTAAAGAGCTTGTGCAAGAGCCATCATGTGGCTTTCCGTTCGCGCTTATATAAAATACAGGCTTTACTGAATGTTGGTCGTTGCCGAATAATCTCACGGAGCTCATCAGGCCCTTGAACCAGTCCAGCAAAATAGTCGAGTTGATAGAGGTTGTTACGAAAAGCATTGCCAGTATCAGCTAAAATACCAAGTCGGAGTTCAGGGAGATTTGTTTTTGGGTTGAGGTGTCTAAGAGCAATTAACTTTCCCAGTCCGATATTTTGTAAATCGCCCGCAAAAATAACATTGTCACGTTGCTTAATTCGCTCAAGCCGGTGCTTTGCTTCATGTGTTTGAGTGCCGATATCTTTAAAAAACCAATAACGGCGTTGATTCCTTCGATCAGTAAGGCGTTTGTCATACACATGGCCATTGTTTTTGTGTACATTCAGAAGCCGAGATCCATCATCTGGGAGGGTTATAAGTACTGTGCCATTCATAGTGGCATCCTCTAGAACATCGCGTGTCACCCATGCAAGAGGGGTTCTTTTTTTAAGAAAGGGCTCTTCGTCTAGCGCTCCTGCAATAATTTCTTGTTTAGTAAAGCGCTTTGCTATGTTGTCATCATTAAGTGCATAAAGGCCACAATTATACTCTTCGCTTTTTTCTCTTCTGCCTTGCGCGTTAAAAACCGCGTAGGTGGTCAAACGTATAGATTTATTATCAGGTAGTTTTATCGCATGCCTTTCAGCAGATTCTTTGTCAGCTATCCATGCTATGGAGCTGAAGTGTTTATTAAGAAACTTGGGGTTCAGAATTCTAAAGACCCCTGTTTTTTTATCTTCTTCTATAATTTGTACAATAAATTGGAGTGTTTTTTTTACTAACTCAAGGGAAAGAATTGCTGAAAAATTAACTGGATCAACAATATGAATTGAGGTTGCTTCATGCCGTTTAATATAACGAAGAGCGTCTTTTGCTGCTTCTTGCAGCGCAAGTGGCTTGGTTGCAATCTGTTCTGAGGTAAGAACAAACGGGGCTTGTTTAAAAAAACGTTCTACTGGTAAATGAGCAGTCCTCGTTACCTCTTTTTGTCGCAGGCGCTTTTTTAAGCCGTCCAGATGAAACGGGAGCAAGTTTTTTGGCACAAATATGCTTAATAACATTATAAAAATTATATAAAACATCTTTCTTCCCCTAGTGCTGTAAAAGCATCTATCTTTGTGCACATATTGCTTTTATAGTATAGACACAACCCATACGCAGAAAGCGAGATATGCAAGAAACTATTCGCGGTGTTATTGTCAAAATCCCTGTAGCAGGATCTTCTAAGATTTGTTTATTAACGCGTGAATATGGCAAGGTTCCAGTTGTTGTTTTTAATCAATACCAGCGCGCACGTATGCGGCTTGGCAACATAGTGCAAAGTTTTGTCCAGCAGGATCAATACAATATGTTTGTTGCGGATTCTGTTGAGCTTATTGCACAGCCTCATGTCCATCACCATGATTTGGGTTGGTTTCATCATTTGTTAGAGATATCATACTTTTTTTGTCCTATGCATCAACCAGCGTCGGAGGTGTATGTGATACTCGAAAAAAGCCTTTCATTATTGCAGGTTCATTACGAACAAAAATCTTCATGGGCTCTGGTTCAGATTAGCCTTGTTGGTTGCTTGCTGATTTTATTTGGATTTTACCCCCCAGCACCTTTTGAAATTGTACTTAATCCCATTAATCGATTGCTTGCCATGACTATTGACTTTCATCAGCCACAAAATTTAGAATTGCTCACATGTTCCGCTGCTATGCTTCAAGAACATGATCTCGATCAGTATCATGCATGGCTTCTTGCATGCATTAAAACACATCCACGCATTAGCGGCTTTAAGACGTTGCCATTTGTGTATAAGACCATATAAAGGGGTTGCCTTGAACATGCCACGTAAACTATCTCTTTTGCTTGCCATAGGGCTATTTGCAATTGTTCCGTCGATATCTTCGGCAGACCAGGTCGCAGCCGTTGGACTAGCATTAATTAATAATACCGAACTACGTAAATCACAAAAAGTAGAGCTTGAAAAAACAGTTGTTGAAGTAAAAAAACGAGCCGAAGATGCTTTGAGAAAAATCAAGGGGCACCTGGCGAGTATTTCTACTGAGATGCAAGCATCGCACGAGGAGCTTGTTGGTGCTGCCGATTTAGAAGCAGAATTTTTAAATAAAAAAATTGCACTTTTAAATGACCGCAAGCAACACCAAATAGACCAGCAAGAAGTTTGGCGTGAATTAATTGAGATGCATGAGCAACGAGTAAAGATATATGCAGAGCTATTAGAATTTCTTGGTAGGTCCCAGCCAGACTTAAAGCCTGCGTATTCATGGACTGCTTTTCGTGATGCTCATATTCGGTTTGCTGAGCAGCAAGAAAAAATTGAACTTAATAAAATTAAAAAAGAAAATCTTAAAAAACAGCGAATAGCGCTGAATGAGCGCCTTTCTTCACTTAACCAACAACATAGCGTTAAGAGCAAAGAGCGTGAGCGCTTGATTGTTCAAGTTGATAAAAATGCTGATCATAAAAAAGCTCCTCATGCTGGGTCGTTGCGGCATGAAGGTGAGAATATCGCCCAAGAATTGCTTGCTGTTACTGAATCGATTGAATTGGTCAGGCTTAATATTGAAAAAATAGAAATTGATATACGCCTTTGGGATGACATAATCGACCTTGAGCAACAAAAATGTAATGAGCAAAAAATGTTGCTTGGCTTGATTGAGCAACGCTTGGTGCTTGACTACAGTGACGTTGAGCTTGCTCGTACAGACTGGAAGACAGAAGCGCAAAATGCCTTAATTATTAAAGAAAAACTTAATGCACTCCGTGAGCCCAAAAAACAAAATAAAGAAAAAGTTGCAGCAGAGCTCGATTTTTTAAAAGAAAAGCTCACAGCCCTTAAGGATAAATCTTCTAACCCTAAAAAACAGCATGATGGCGTGCTGATTAAAGCTCAGATCAGACGGCTTACAGCGCTTCTTCGCGCGATAGAAAAAGAGCTAGCACTGCTTGATGCAAAAAAAGATCTTGCTGATATGGCCGCTACTGAGCGCGAGTTGCAGTACAATATGGTTGAGATGCGCTATCGGTTGAAGCTGGAAACTGATAATTTGGATGAATTGCATTTTGCTTTTTCAAATAAACGTGACTTGGCGTTTAGCACGTTAAAAGGGTTTAAAGAAAAAAGGACGCAAGCGATTACCCATTTGATTGAGGTGAATCGTGCCATTGAGCGGATTAAAAGTTATCAAAAACAACTGCAAGTAAATGCTCCTCGTGATAACATTAAGTTACGAATGAGTGATGCACGCGATCTGTTGGGCATTATACAGGAGACCAATAGTTATCTTATGTGGCAGCTTGATTTTACTCAATCATACCTTGCTGTAAATGCTGACTTGATTACCAATCAAGAAAAAATTATTAATCAGTATGATCTAATTTTGTATGAAGTTGACCACCGCTTGCGCAATTTCAGTATCTGGAAGCGTTCTCCAAAGGCAATATCGTATGAGGCTTTGGTCGCTGCTATTTTAGAAGGCGAAGCCTTTTTAAAGCAGCTTTATTGGGAAACGCCATCGCATATTCGCCCATCGTCCGTGTTTGACCTTGTTCGATCATTTGATTTGCATGATTTTTTCATGCTGCTATGTTTCATTGTGCTCTTTTTAGCGTTGTTTGTTCTCTTGAAAAAATGCCTCTTTATTGTACGAAATAAGCTCAGTGCTCTGACGGAGCAACTCAAGGGGCATGCACGCTATTTATATTACCACTTACTCTTAGCATTTTTTGATTTTGCGCTGGCGTATTTTGGGCTATTTTTCACCTGGCTTTTTATTTCATTGCATGTTGTTTTTGACTTTGCATATATTTTTATGACCTTGCGTCCGCTTGCAAGCCATTACTCGATAGCTATTTTTCATTTGGCCTCTATCCCCGTACTTGTCTATTTGACGAGTCGTGTTATTGGTTTCTTGCGCGATGTTAATGAAAAGCTAAGCTA
>CAMBZK010000059.1 GCA_945872225.1 candidate division TM6 bacterium UASB124 | reverse complement strand
ATCTCGATATTTTAGCTGGAACCTTAATGGTCCGTGTTTTGTTGCCCTGGTTTGAAAATATTCAAAAACGCCAAGTTAAATCACCAAAAATTTACTTTCGTGATAGTGGCATTTTGCACGCTCTTCTGAATATTCATAATTTTGAAGAGCTACAAAACAACCCAAAACTTGGCGCTTTATGGGAGGGCTTTGCGCTAGAAGAGATCATTAGAGAGCACAACGCTAGTCCTGAAGAGTGTTTTTTTTGGGCAACACAAGCACATGCCGAGGTTGACCTTTTTATGATTAAACACGGCAAGCGACTTGGTTTTGAATTTAAATATGCAGATGCACCAAAAATTACCAAATCTATGCACATTGCCATGCAAGATCTAAAGCTGGATCATTTGACCATAGTCTATCCAGGCACACAGACGTTTGCTATGAGTGATAAAATAACCGCTCGTGGGCTCACGACACAGAAATAACCGCTAATGTCTTTTTTGGGTCATTTTATTTAACCTGTTTTTTAATGCTTACAAGGCTTTTTTCAATTTCGCCATATGGCTTTATTTTGTTAATTGTTTCAAGCATCGCTTGCTTTGCAACGAGTAAATCATATGACATTTGCAACCGTAAAAAATACCCCTCAGAAAGCCCGAAAAATTTACACAAGCGTAAATCAGTATCCGCCGTAACCGTACGCTTACCATTTATAATGTCATGAATACGATTTGCAGGCACATAAATCGCGCGCGCCAGTGCATTTTGGCTCATGACAAGCTCCTCTAAAAACTCAGTTTTAAGAATGTCGCCGGCACTAGGATTATGCAATGTCTCTTTTGTCACACAACGCCCTTACTTCAAGGAGCTCATTAGACGGGCTAGGGTCTTTAGGGTTGGATTTTTCGTTTTTAGCAGATGATAAAACGTAGAATTTGCCAATCCAGAATTTGCAGCTATCAGCCGACTGCGCGCTCGATAAAAAGCATTAAGAATATCAACAACCCCCTCTGGATCATTATCAAGCAAGCATTCAAGCATTGCCTTAGCAACAAAATTTTCATCGAGCAAATAATCTGATGTGCTAAATTTTGTTAATTTTTTCATTTTATTTTCGACTGTTTTTTACACCAACCACAAAAATCACCTGCGAAGGATCTATTATATTAGCCCCCCTCTGCAAAAGCTAGATCGCATAAACCAATTGATGCACATTCACAAAATGTTGACACGTCACTGAGCCCTTTGCCATCGTTGCAGCACAGGTTAACGCCTGTCCGATTGGGTTCAATAAGTTCAACGTATTAAGTTCAATACTCGTGAGGTACGTTCATGAAACAGGTTTCTATGAAAATTCTTCTTGCCATGCTCGCGCTCAGCGCGGCACAGGTGCAAGCAGTGCGCTACACCAACAAAACACAGGTGGCATTCAAGCCACAAGGCGTCAACTTGCCAATGGCTGACAGCTTGTATCACCGCTTGCACAAAGCGCATGATGCAAAACGCTGGAACGGTAAAATCCAAGCAAGCCCCTTTTTCCAACGCTCTGAAAATCAGCGTGATTTAGGTCGCTTGTTGTTGTTTAACAAAAAAGACGCGGTATCGCTTAAGCGACTTACACTCACAGCCCCTGCACCATTGGTACCCGCAGGAGAAGTCGATTTTGGTTATGTAATTCACAGTAACAACCCAGCAGCCGCTGGTGGTGATATCATGCGCGGAGTCGACACAACGTTCAATCTCAAGCTTGCGCCAGAGCGCACCTCTTACGGCCTCAGCCTTGGCTACGAGCATGACCTTGGCCATTTTGTTAAAGGCCTCCACTTCCAAGTCAGCGCACCCGTCGTGCACATCCAACATCATTTGAATAAAATTGTTACAAGCTCAGATGCTGAAACCCAAAAAAATGTTGATAAATATTTCAGTGGCAAATTTCAAGAAGCTGCTGGCGCAAATGCACAAGACTTCCTGAAAAAAGCGATCCTCGTTGACCAACGCGCTGTCGGCGTTGCAGACGTTGAACTCGAACTCAACTACGACGCCGTGCACCGCCCATGGGGCTGCTGGCACCTTGGCGTAGGCTTGACCCTACCAACCGGCAACACGCCAGACGGCACCTACGCGTTCCAACCAGTTGTTGGTAACAACAATCACCTTGGCATTGGCGCACAAAGCAAAATGGTTGTTGATCTACTTTCACACAACGAGCACCACGCCAGCTTGCACACCTCAGCACGCTACCGCTATTTGCTTGAAAGCGATGAAGTACGCACGCTCGGGATTAAAGACAGAAACTTCGGCCAGTACCACCTGCTTGCCAAAACAGGATCTCCTGAAGGCTCGATGCTGCAACCAGCTGCAAATATTTTGACCATGGCCGTTGACGTCACCCCTGGGCATCAATTTGACGGCAGCGCAAGCCTTGCTTACTCATGGCGCAAACTGAGCGTTGACCTTGGCTACAACCTCTTCTTCCGCAACAAAGAGAGCCTTCGTCTGCGTAATGCCTTTGCTGACAACACCTATGCGATTGTGAACAGAAATTATAATGCAAGTCGCCCCGTAGATATTGCGTTTCTACGCGCCATACCGGGGTTTCCAGATATAGGCGCAATAGGAGATGCAAACTTAGCTCCTGTTATAGCAGCAACAACACTGCCAACAGCTAGTAAAGGCAGCGTAGTCACAGCTATGGCAGCAGTTGCACCAGGAGGAGGAGGAGGAGGTGCACCTACGGCTGCCAATATTACAACCGCAGCAACCGCTATTGCTACCCGGGTCGGTGAAGTCCGTCAAGTGAATTTTTTATTTGGAGTCCCCCTCAGTGCCTCACACGACAATCTTATTGACGGTGGTGCTGCAAACGGCGTTGTAAACGCAGACAAGCTCGACCTCCGTGCCGCAACCGACGAGCGCCAAATGAGCCATGCGATTTTTGCATCAGTAGGCCTTGCGATGAACGGCGAAGAGACACCAGTTATTGCTGGTATCGGCGGTTCATATGAATTTGCTGGCGCTAACAACGGCCTTGAACAATGGACCGTTTGGGCAAAGGCTGGCATAAGCTTTTAGTTAAGAACTTTGTTTACCGATCGCTCTTCCTTGGCCCCTTGGGCCGGCGTCCTTCGACAGGCTCAGGATGAGCGATTTAAAAATCTGCTGCAGTTTCGTTGCACAAGCGCAGTTAAAAAGGGTCGGCGTCCACTACCGGCCCTTTTTAATTGCCTTAAGAGCCGCTCTTCTACCCCTCACGGGGCATCGTTCAGCACTCGGGTGCTGTATTTCGACAGGCTCAGGAGGAGCGGGGATACCGCTTTGCACAAAAAAATTTATGTGTAATCATTTTTTTATGTGGGCCATAATGACAAAAACTACACACATTGTTTCTAGTCCGCTCATCCTGAGCCTGTCGAAGGACGAAGCCCAAAGGGCGAGGAAGAGCGGAAGTAATTTTTGACCCGAATGATAATCATGCTTAATGCCATCGACCAACTGGTAGCAACCATTGCCTCCCGCCCGCTTGCCAAGCAAGAACTAGCCCAAGTCAAAGAATACTTTCGTATTGGCCTGACCTACACGAGTAATGCACTTGAGGGAAATTCCCTCACAGAAACAGAAACAAAAGTTATTCTCGAAGACGGCTTGACGATCGGCGGCAAAAGCATGCGCGAGCATTTAGAGGTGCTTGGCCACAGCAAAGCATTTGATGCAATGTACAAACTCGCGAGCAACACCTCCATCACCGAGCAGGATATCTTGACGCTGCATGCGCTCTTTTATAGCGCGATTGACCAAGACAATGCCGGCCGCTACCGCAAAACACGCATTATTATTTCAGGCGTCGATCATGCCTTCCCCGTTCCCGAAGCTGTGCCAGACCTCATGCGCACCTTTGTTGACCAAATTCCCGTTGAGCGCAGCCGCATGCATCCGGTTACTTTTGCTGCATGGCTGCACGAGCGCTTTGTCAATATTCACCCGTTTATTGACGGTAACGGTCGCACCGCTCGCCTGCTTATGAACCTTGCACTCCTGCAACAGGGCTATGTGGTTACCATCATTCCAGTACTCATGCGGGCACATTATCTTGCAGCACTGCGTAAAACAAATAACGGCGATGCTGCGCCATTTTATAATTTCATCAGCGAAATGGTTTATGAGAGCCACAAAGAATACAAACGCCTACTCGGTTTGTAAACCAAGAGCCCAGAGACTTCGCCCCCCCTTCTCCCGCTTAGCCGAACTTATGGACCCAGCTCCCCGAGCATGCTAAACTAGGCACTCATTGGGCGTTCGCTCTTCCACCCCTAACGGGGCGCCCTTCGACAAACTCAGGGAGAGCGGACAATTAAGTTCAATAATATTGCAATCAACAAGCAAAAAATCCCCGCTCCTCCTGAGCCTGTCGAAGGACGAAGCCCAGAGGGCGAGGAAGAGCGGAGCTAAGCCAAGTATTTTTAAATCGGGGAAGAAGCCATGCAATTAATTTGTGTTGATGAACAAAGTTTCGCTAAGATTCGTGCCCAATCCGGGATTTATGTTGATAAAACCCAACATCTCTACAATATTTTTAAAACAGGCACCTATTTCTTCATCTCACGCCCCCGCCGGTTTGGCAAATCACTCCTGTGCTCAACCATTGCCGAACTCTTTGCTGGCAACCGCGAGCTTTTTAAAAATACCTGGATCGATCAAAGTGACTGGAACTGGCAAGAGCACCCCGTTATTCGCCTGGACATGACCAAAGCCGCTGGGGCATCTTCTGATGCCGCAATAGTCCGTCAAGGCATGCTAAACCTTATCAACGACAACGCAACGCAGCTTGGCATTGTTGACCTAGCACAAACAAGCCCGCATTTAATGCTCGCACAGCTCATTAACAAGCTGCACCTCAAGAACGGCAAAGGCGTCGTCGTCGTTATCGACGAGTACGACAAGCCGCTGCTCGACACCGTCGATGATTCCAACCGCTACAAAGATATCCACCGCGAGCTCGCCTCTTTTTACGGACAACTCAAAGCTAGCTCAGACCAACTGCGGCTCGTCTTTCTAACCGGCGTTTTCAAGTTCGCCCAGACCTCGATTTTTTCAGGGCTGAACAACCTAAACGACCTGACATTCAATCCTAAAGCAGCAGAAATGCTGGGCTACACGGAACAAGAAATTAAAACCTATTTTGCTGAGCATTTAGACGCGCTAGCAAAAAAAGACTCTGTCTCCACTGACGCAATGCTCGACACCTTACGCCAGCAGTACAACGGCTACCGCTTTGGTGTTGATCTCATGACTGAAAAACTTTCTTCTCGCGTCTACAATCCCTTTGGGCTCAATTATGTTTTTAAGGAGCAGCAGCTCATGAGCCAGTGGTTTAGCTCTGGCTCGCCATCGGCACTCATTAAAAAACTCTCCGAGCAAGGCTTTCAGGCCATTGAAACAAAAAACATGATCATGGATTTTAGCACGCTTAAAAACTCATGCGGCCCAGACAACATGGATCCGGTTATGCTGCTCTACTACGCTGGCTACACGACCATAAAGAGTTTTGAACGCACAACCCCTGGTGATGGCGAAGTAGTTTTAGGCTTTCCAAACATGGAAACCGGGCTTTCGTTTTCTAAACTACTGCTCCCGCTCATAACAAAGACTGACGACAACGCCATGCGCAATGCAAACAAGGAGCTCAGGAAGATCGTGTTGGCGAACAATTTGGACGCCCTTAAAGATTGCATGAACCATCTGCTTGCACAATTGCCCTATGAGCTGCACGGCAAGCAAGGCAAGACAGAGAAAGAAGATTTGGTCCTACGCGAGCACTACTACCAAACCGTTTTTTACTTATGGCTGACCGCCGCAGGTTTTTTGACCACGCCGGAAGACATGACCAACCGTGGGCGCATCGACCTTACGGTCCTGCTGCCAAACACGGTGTATATTTTCGAACTCAAAATGGACCAGCCAGCAGCGGCGGCCATCCAACAGATAAAAGATCGCGATTACGCCACAAAATACCGCACCCCTGGACGCCACATTGTTGGCGTTGGCATTACCCTCAACGTCAAAGATCGCTGTGTTGACGAGCTGCTCTACGAAATTTTGTAACGCCATCAGCGAAATGGTTTATGAGAGCCACACAGCGTACAAAGGCCTGCTCGGCCTGTAAAAAAAGAGCGCCCATTTTTGCACGCAGGCGCGCACAATTTCGCACAAAGCACACCATTGATTTCGCACCGCATCATCACAAAACAACGACCCAGATAGCCCTTTAGAGCATTGCAAAAAAAACTTGCTATGTCAGAACACATTCGCTAACCTGATTTCACTCATCTTGGCTTACACCCTTTGACTATGCGTCACTGCCTGCGTGGCAGATGACAAAAAGAAGCTTGTCACTTTCTGTATGCGCAAACATCACGCATACACACGATGTCAGGAAACATACCTGCACCGAGTTAAAAAGGAGAAGAGAGGAGGCCATCACTAAAGCAATCTTACAATCTTATTGACAAGATAATTCTCTATTCGTGATAGTAAGTTGACGTAGCTGCGGAGGCTGCGTCGTAGTAAATGTTATAACGTATAACATGCTTTTACATGTGTGAGGTACAAAGATTATGAATAATAAAATGATAAAGAGTTTACTGGTAGCTGCGCTTACGTTAAGTGCTGCTCACCTTTCAGCTGACGCTGGGCACACCAACAAAACGTTCTTGATGCCTCGTGCACAAGGCGTAAACTTGCCAATGCATGCAACCAGTTTCTATGACTTGGTTAACCGCAAAGCACAAGACAAGTTTGGTGCAAACTTCGAAGTTACCGGTTTCTGGTCACAATCAGCTGATGGCAAAGAGCAAGGCAAGTACTTTTTGGCTGACAGCAAGTCAACCATTGACGTAA
>CAMBZK010000058.1 GCA_945872225.1 candidate division TM6 bacterium UASB124 | reverse complement strand
AGCCATCTTTACCAAAACCGTCTTTATTAAAGCCGTTTTTATCATAGCCGGTACCATCGTAACCAGCTTCATTGTAGCCTCTGGTGCAATCTACCCAAGCAAAATCAGCAAAGCTTAACTTAAGAGCTGCATACGATGTTTGTAGCGCGATGAGCCCCAGGTACAATTGCTGTTGCGTCTTTTCATCAGCAGGGGTTGCGTAATAATTACGGAGGAGGCGCAATAATGACATGGTGGATCGTGCAGCAAAAACAATAGCACGCTGACTTTTTTGGTCTTCATTATTGGTTGTAATCAGACTGCTTGTAACCCCACAAATGCCTTCTAGTAATGCAGATGCTCGCACCGGTGTAATCACGCTCGATTTAGTTACGGTAGGCTCTTCAGCCGTTACGGTGACTGGCTCTTCGTCTGTTCCCGCCGTCTCATTCGGCCTTACAGCAACGGCAAGGTGCTTGCAGATCATGGCAGCGTCAGTGATTGCCCAGGCAAGGTCAGCGGTATGGTCGTCTTGCGGGTGGCTCAGCATGTAGCTTACCTCTTCGGTAAAGCGTGTGAGGGCAATGATGGCCCGTGTAACTGAGGCGCCTCTTGAGGTGCTATCGCCCACGTAGTCTTCTACTGGAACAGCAATTGAGCGTAGAATGCTGCTAGCAAGCTGAATATTGTTAATAATAAAATCTTCTCGTGGCTGCCCGTACGCAATATTAAGCCCAAACTCGTGAGCAGTTAATTGCAGGCTACCAGCTGAAACAATATTGCCCGCTTTTGCTTGCACAGCAGAAGAGGTGGCGCATAGGCCAAGTAATAAAATGAAAAAGCGCATGCGCTGAATAAAATTCATTGAATAGATCCTTGTTGTAATACAATAGTTAAAGTACAAAGTAGGGTGCCAAAGCTGTCGAAAACCTCAAGCCTTAGGCATTGAATCATCAGCGCCGTTAGCACCGGTCGGCTTTGTGAGTATTTCATTTGCCTGGTTAATGACTTGAAACGCATGCTCAGCAGCTTTTCGCTCGGGCTCCGGTAGATTTCTTGTTTTGTCAGTGTGGAGTTCCATTGCTTTTTTTCGATAGGTCGTTTTGATGGTATTTTTATCAGCATTAGGTGCTACGCCAAGGTTCTTGCGAGCGCGTTGTTTTGCGATAGTCGGGCTATGTTTAACAACATCTTCGTTGATAATGTCGCCTTTTTTCCAGTCATCGTGAACAGGAGCTTCGTAACCACCACCAGTTCCTCCACCAAAAAAGCCACTGCCAAAAAAGTTGTCAAAAAATGTTTTACCATTTTTATCGTAGCCATTGTGGTCATAACCATTTTCATCGTATTTGGTCCCGTTTTTGTGCGTACCTGACGAATGAAAGCCTTTGCTGTTGTAGCCATCACTTGACGTCCCGTACGGGTTTCGTGTGCCGTAACGGTCATAGCCCGCTCTGTTGTATCCAGCAGCATTGTAGCCATCTTTTTTATAACCCTCGTCATCATAAAAGGTGCCGTTTTTGTGGAATCCTGCAGTGTTAAAGCCAGCGGCATCGAAATCAGTTTTTCTAAAGTAAAAATTGTTGTAGCCATCTTTGTCGAAGCCTTCATCGTCATAGCGCGTGCCGTTACGATGGACTCCCCGCCGATCAAAGCCTTTGCTGTCGAAGCCATCACTTGACGTCCAGTACGGGTTTCGTCTGCCGTAACGGTCGTAGCCCGCTCTGTTGTATCCATCAGCATTGTAGCCATCTTTGTCATAACCTTCATCGTCATACAAGGTGCCGTTTTTGTGGCGCCCCCAAGTGGTAAAACCCTTGGCGTCATATTCAGATTTTGTGCGGTAGTACTTGTCATAACCTTTTTTGTCGAAGCCCTCATCGTCATAGCGGGTGCCATTGCGATGGGTGCCGTGCTTATTAAAACCTGCTCGATTGTAGCCTAATGGATCATGACCAGATGCATTAAAGCCATTTTTATCGTAACCAGCCTGATTGTAGCCATGTTGATCATAGCCGTTGGCATCAAATGTGCGGTTGTCATGAAAATCAGCAATGCTCAATTTTAGTGCAGAGTAACTAGCTTGCAGGGCAATAAGGCCCAAATAGAGCTTTTGTTTAGCTTCTTGGTCAGCTGGCGTTGCATAATAATCGCGCAAGAGGCGTAGGAGTGACATGGTCGAGCGCGCAGCAAAAATCAAGCGCCGGCCAGGACTTCTTGATGGTGAATCGGTATTTAAAACACTAGAAAAGACGCCACAAGCGCCTTCGCCTAGTGCTGATAAAGCGATGGGTTTTTTCCACCAACTACCAGAATCAGCAACAGTGTTATCTGTAGATGGCATATTTTCTTCTACTGTTACGATCGTTGGATCTACTTTTATGGCATCAGCGATATTTTTATAGATCATAACAAGATCGGTGGCAGCCCATGCAAGGTCGATAGTGTGGTCATCTTGCGGATGGCCAAGAATATAACTTACCTCTTCAACAAGGCGAACGAGGGCAATGAGTGATCGGCTTATTGATGCTCTGGTAGAATTATTATTATTCAGCGCATGCTCGACAGGAACGGCTATACCGCGAAGGATAGCAGTTGCACATTGTAGTTGATTAATGCTGACATCAGGTACGACTTCGTAACCCTTAAGATTAAGTCCAAACTCATGGAGCGAGAGCTCCACATCGGCTTTAATTGTGGTATGGAAAGTGGCAAAAAAACCGAGAATCAACAATATAAAAAAGTGTGTGCGTGATTTAAAATGCATAATGGTCCCCAAGGTGAAAAAACTTACAAAGCAAAAAATAACACAACGGGCCTTAAATGCAAATAAGAATATACTTTTGTGTCATGCACTAGATGGGGATAGGGTTATGGCCAGAAACGTTTTTTGGCGAACGCTCTGCCCGAATGAGATTTTAGATATTTCTCAAAAGACAATACTTTAAGCTTGTCTTGAAATGTTACATGCAGCACCAACTCCCACGGTCTTGATGGGGCTGTGTGTAATGATCCGCCAGAATTATGCGTTTCTAAGCGCCGTTCAAGATTGGTTGTGTAGCCAACATAAGTTGTATCGGCTGTTTTGAGTCATTTGATGAGGTAAATATAGTGTGGCATTAGAACTTAATGAGATTTGCTTTGATAGGACGAAAGCGTCCGTCGTCGCTTGCAGCTATGCCGGACAGTCTTCTGTCCCGCGATCAATGTCTTTTTTGTGTCAAAATCATATTTGCTGGCCGCGCCAGGCGAAGCTCGTAAGAGCGAAGACTGGCGTCCCCAAGGGGATTTGAACCCCTGTTACAAGGATGAAAACCTTGTGTCCTAACCAGGCTAGACGATGGGGACGCTACAAAAAATGGTGAGCCGCGTAGGAATCGAACCTACGACCCACAGCTTAAAAGGCTGTTGCTCTACCGACTGAGCTAGCGGCTCACAATTTCAAATACGTGTTTTCCACGTAACGGAGAGAAGTATATCAGAATTTTTTTAAAAAAGAAAAGCGTTTTTGCATGATTTAATACGATTTTATTGAATGCCCTCACCTATAAGCCCCATAGCAGGCATAGAGTAAGCGCGGCGCTGTGCTAAAAGCTAGCCCAGGAGCTTGCTGCAGACGAAGCAGTAAATTAATACCCCGAGCACATCCATAAGGGTTGCCAAAAAGGGCGCTGCAGAGTGCGCTGGGTCCATATCAAAGCGTTCAAGCATGATGGGAATCAGTGCCCCAAGGGCCATGGAGGTAACCACAATTAAGAAAAGTGAGAAGCTGATAATCAAAGCGCTGAGTACTTCGCGGCATGATGAGTAGACCCGAATAAAGGCTACGGCGCTCAGGACCAGTGACATCAAGACCCCGATGCTAACCTCACGCATAAAAACCCGGTAGGCATTGCGTCGCGAAATCTCACGCGTGGTAAGGCCGCGAATAACAACGGTTGCTGACTGGTTGCCCGCGTTGCCGCCAGTGCCGATAAGCATGGTAAGGAAAACTGCAATGATGGTGTATTTGCCGATCATGTCGTTGTATGACGATAGGATAATACTGGATAAACTTTGTAGGATGAGTAGCCCAACAAGCCATATGCCGCGTTGCCATACCTGACGCATGATTGGCGTGGCGAAATACCCCTTGTCAACGGGGATCAGGCCGAACATTTTGTAAACATCTTCACTGCCTTCTTCTTTGATAATTTCAAACACATCGTCTGCGGTGATAACGCCTAAAAAGTGGTTGTATTTATCAACAACAGGGACGTATAGCAAACCGTAGTGATGCATTTGGTTTGCAACATCTTCTTGGTCTTCATCGACTGAAACAACCAACTCATTGGGTCTGGTGATCTGAGCCAGGGGTGTTTCGGGTTTGCTGAGCACTAACTTGTCCAGCGTGACATACCCAACCAGCACGTTATCTTTATTGGTAACGTACATGCGTTGCATAATGGTTTTAGTGTGGCTCAGGCGCTGCAGTAATTCGACGCAGCGGCGCACGGTAAACTCTTTGTGGAGAGTAATCACGTCGCTGTTCATACGGCCACCAGCTGACCGTGGATTAAAGCTCAGAAGCGATAGAATTTGGTTGCGCTGCTTTGATTGTAGCAGTTTGAGGTATTTTTCAAGGTCGTCATCAGACAAAAAATCGAACAGATCGGTTAACTCATCTGCCGGCATATTTTTAAGGAGGGTGGTTGCCTGGTCAAGATCAAGGGCAACGAGCAGGGTTGCTTGCTGCTGTTTTGGCAGCTTGCGGAATACTTTTACTGAGATATCGCGTGATAATTTTTTGAACAGGGCGTGCTGGCGATCGTCGTCAAGCTTGTTTAAAAGCATGGCTATGTCGGCGTAGTGCTGCGCAAGGAGAATTTGCCACAGGTCTTTACCGAGCGTGGTCTCTTCGGCAATAACCGCATCAATATTGTTTTCTATCTGAAACAGTATTTTTTTTATCGAGAGCATGGCAAAACTCCATTCTACGCGCCATTTTATTGTTACGATTCTAGTTTATCAGTTCCTTCAGGCTTCCTGCTACACGTTTTGATAAGTTGAATCACGTATTTGACTTTATTTTACTATATTTTACGCTGAGAATGAACTGTTTTGCATGTTTTGCTCAGCGGTTTGCGTATCTCTCACCATCAAAGGTAGCTATAAATCTATGAATCCAGCTTTTTCAACAACAACGATTATCTGCACTGAGCCCAGTTGGGTTGGTGAACGTATTGATTCTTTTCTACATGCACGCATCCCCTCATTCTCAAGAAATTATTTCCAAGAGTTAATTGATGCTGGGTTTGTACAGGTTAATAATATCGTTCTTCAAAAAAATAACTATCGCCTTAAGTTAAATGATACCGTCGTGGCAACCCTGAGAACCAAGATGTGTAACATTGCCCCAGCGCCAGTGGCCTTTGATGTCATTGCTGAGCACCCCGATTTTTTGGTTATTAACAAGCCAGCGGGGCTTTTGGTTCACCATACGGCAACCAACCCTGAAGAGGTGACGCTGGTCAATGGCCTCCTTCACCGGTTCCCTGATATGCAAGACATCGAAGGAAGTGAGCGACCTGGGATTGTTCACCGTATCGATAAAAACACCTCTGGGCTGTTAGTGGTAGCGCGTAATTTGCAGGCGCATAATGCCCTTACGACGCTCTTTCAGGAGCGCAAGATAGAAAAGACCTACCTTGCCGTCGTCACTGGTATTGCCCCTGCCTCAGGGCGCATTGATTTGCCCGTTGGTCGGCACCCAACCGAGCGGCATAAAATGTCGACTAAGGGGATAGAATCGCGCAGTGCCTTAACTTTTTATACCCTACAACAGCATTTTGTTGATACAAGCTTGTTGGCTGTGCGGATTGTTACTGGGCGCACCCATCAGGTTCGCGTGCACTGTGCAGCGATTGGTCATGGCCTTTTGGGCGATGAGGTTTATGGCCTTAAACACCCACTTATCGACCGTCAAGCGCTCCACGCCTGGCGCATAGCGTTTACGTATAAGGGGCAAGAATTTAGCTTTGAAGCACCACTGCCGCGTGATATACAGATGTTGATAACGGCGCTCTCGGCGATACAAATTGGCTGAAATATAATAAAACACGCATTTAATTGACATTCGCCTTAATAGCCGTATAATTACGTCTCAATCAATTGAAATTGTGATCGCGGGGTAGAGCAGCCTGGTAGCTCGTTGGGCTCATAACCCAAAGGTCGCTGGTTCAAATCCAGCCCCCGCAACCAAATTCTCTTCAGCCTAGCGGCACAAAAAACACCGTTTTATTCCCCTCTGTCAAACCAGGCGATATTTACCATTCGTCAGTTATGTGGTAGGATCACGGGCGTATCTGGCTGTTTTAAGCCCACATAACTTATTTAGAACGAGTTTTTTTATGGCGCAAGTTTTTTCTAGGCAATTACAAGTTTGGTGGCAAGTACTCAAGCGGGACCTGTATGTGTTTCGTGGGCAGTACGTTGACTACCTAATCAACACCTTAATTTGGCCAACACAGGCAGCATTTGCTTTCGGGTACGTCTTCCCCTTGATGGGCATGCCACAGTCGTATGGTGCCAGTATTTTGCTTGCATCGGTGGTGTACAAATGTTTGTATGAATCCTACTTTCAATCAAGCGCGGTGGTTGCTGATATCAATAACTTGCGGTCGATTGATTTCATGATGACCTTGCCGATTCCGGCTTGGTTGCTGATGACCAAAAACATAGTTTACTTTGTCATTCGCAGCTTTTTGCTGGGGGTTCCGATGCTTTTTATTGGCAAGCTTATCTTGCTCGATCGCTTTCCTCTCGATGCTTGGTCACCATGGCTAACGTTGGTGGCGTTTTTCGCAACGAGTATCTTTTTTGCTATGTTTACGATTTTGCTTATGGCAAAAGTACGCGATCAAGTTGGGTTTGAGCATGTTTGGGTACGCTGTTTTGATATTCTAACAACCTGGGGAAGCTATTGGTTTCCGTGGGTTGTGTTGCATCAATTTGCACCGACGATTGCCTATATCACGCTGATTAACCCGTTCAC
>CAMBZK010000057.1 GCA_945872225.1 candidate division TM6 bacterium UASB124 | reverse complement strand
ATATGATCTCATCAACTAGTTTTAAGAAGTTACAAGCTTACCATAAAAAGCAAAAAGGCGTAACGCAGGGGCGTTACGCCTTAAAAAAATAGTGAAAAATATTACTTAGAGTCATTGCCCATTGAGTTGCCGATAATGCCACCAAGTAGCCCGCCAGCAAGGCCACCAGCAACGCCACCACCGGCACCGCCGGCAATACCACCAATGCCAGCACCTGCCGCAGCACCAATAAGGGCGCCACCAACAGTCTTTTCTTTCTTAGAGCATCCTGAGGTAAGCATTAAAACGCCAATTAAGAGAATGCCAAAACAAAATACAGCTTGCTTCATAAAAAATCCTCCATTTTTTGTTATAAAAACAACTACATTAATATTCTAATAGAAATTTACAACAAGGGGGATGGTTTATATAAATTGGAGAAAAAACCCTGATTTAGCCAACAAAAAGCCCTCACTGCATTAAATCTAGTGAGGGCTTTTTGTTTGTGCCGTAGAGGCTGTATTTTTTTACCGTGCGTGCAGTCGTACGCCACCATAACAGTATGGGCAGCAGCTGTAACCCGATGTTGGGCTATAGGTACGCGAGCACTCATGGCAAACCAATTTGGTGATTAATTCGCCACCGCATACGCTGCAGCTTTTTGCCCCAATAAGGTTTGATTGTCGCCGACAATCAGCACACCACTTGGTATTGGCTTGTTTGAGGATACGATTTTCAGCTTCAATCTCTTGCGCACGCATGCTGATTGAGGCAAGGTGCCGAGCATGTGCTCGTTCGCGTATTTCAGCAAGCTCTTCTGCTTCTTGTTCGTCGGCTGCTCGTCCTAGGCTTGCACCGACAACGTGTCCAACAAGACCTCCAAGAACAGCGCCTGTAGCAGTATCATGCCTACCTGCAACAGAAGCGCCAATAAGCGCTCCGCTAACGCTTCCAACCGTGCTACCAGCACCTTCTTGCCGGCCACAGCCAGAAAGCAAGAGCAATCCCATAAACAGGCAGTAACTAAGGCTCAAGCGTTTTTTATTTATTTTGTTCAAGATGACTAACATTATCAACTCCAATCCAGACAACAATGCCCTTGTAGCGCGCTTTTGCAAAACTACCATTCTCTTGTAGTTTAATCAGCTCTTCACCTGCTGGCAAATGCCCCAGGACGGTGAAATTAACCCCTGGTCCAGAATAAACAGCACATTTGGTGGTGGTTTTCAGGTATACCCGGCTTTGTAGTGTGTGCTTAAAAACAAGTATTAGCCCTGAGCTGGCCAAAAGACAAAAAAGCAGCGCAACAAGAAGGCGTCGTTTTTGCTTGAGCATTTTTTTTAAATAAAAAAATAAAAAAATCCACAATGCCAGGACGGTCAGCTGCAGGTAAAGCATAGGAATTGCTCTAACAAGGGCAGTAAGCGTACTAACAAATAGCGATTCGTTACCAAGAAGCGAGGACGGTTGCATAAAACTCTCAATCATTATTATAAAAGCATTAAAAACCAGTATTGTGCTTTAGTGAGAAGAGCGTCTTTTTCTTGTGCTGATGCACTTTTGTGTGCGTATTTGGCACCAGAACAATTTCCCAAAAAGCTTATAAAATCATCAATTTTTTCGTACTCAAAACCACGCTGTGTTAAGTATTCTTCGACATTATCGATGCTGAGCGAGGCATTAGGGATATTTTTTTGCTTAGCAATGTAGGCCATAAAAAAGATATAAATACCATCTAGGTCTTGCTGCTTAAGGAGCGCTTTAAAGCTTTTTTCGTAGTGCGCTTTTGTGGTTTGTTTTTTTGCTTGTAAATAGGTAACACAACGTCGACAAAAAAGGCCTATGCTTTTTGCATAAAACGGCAATGGCATGCATAAGATTGCCATAAACACCCACCATGGCAGTGCTGTTGGCGGGGTGTCGGGTAATGGCGCTTGTACGGGTTGCTCGTCGTCAGAAGGTGCGTCTGTAGCGGCAGGAGGGGTGTTTGTTGCTGGTTCTGGGGCTTGACTGCTTGTAGTGCCCCGAATGGCAATACTGAGCTCATCTGTGCGCAATGTACTTACGCGGCGAGAGGTCGTATTGAAAAAGGTAAACGCTTGAGAGGGAATAGTAAATACGCCAGGCTTGGTCGCTTGCAATACAAACTCAAAATGTTTCTTACCAGCAAGTGATGTGCCTGCTGTATTTTCTACGGTTTCGTTTTTTGACTCGTAATATTTAATGCCTTTTGGCAGCACGAGTTTCGGGATAGTTATTTGTTCCAAATTGCCTGTGCCTTCTAGGTCAAGCGTCAGCGTTAGTGGCTCGTGGGTATGTGCCTGGGTTGCTGATAATGAAGCTTTGTAACTAGTGAACAGCCCAACGCTATCAACGTGCTGGTCGGTTGGTAGTGGTTTTACGCTAATACGCAGGCCATTGCTTCGCATTTGCAAGCGCTCTTGCTGAGGCCCAAAAAAACCAGCAAAAAAATCATCATCAAACACATTGCCGTTGTTGTTGCGTGTGCGTTGCGCTGGAACAATCGCTTCAAATGGCAGCGGCCCAAGATCAAACACACCCTCTTTGTGAGGGGTTAATAGGTATTTTTTTTCTAAGACAAGATGATTGGTTCCATTTATGATCTCTTGTCGCTGTGTCCATTGCTTCTGTTGCTCTTTGATTTCAAAGTCAGTGGATTCAAATTGCCCCACAGCTGCCTCAAGGACCTGGCGGTTGACTGCAAAGGTGAATGTTGCTTCGATCGGCTCGCCAAGGACGACCTCGTTTTTATTAACGCGCAATGTAGGGGCAAGCGTCCCTTGGCTTTGCGTAGCCTGCGTCGGGGATGCTTGCGAAGGGTTAGTGATCGTTAAGGTAAGTGTGTTGGAAGCAACTTCTTTACCTTGGTGATGAACTTTGGCGGGGCCGACGGTGATGGTACCTGGTGTTGAAGCGATAACGGTAAAAAGATAGGTGGTTGTTGAGGAGAATGAGTTATTAACCATTACAATTTGATTGGAGCGCTGTTGCCCTATCATTTGCAGTTGTTGCATGCCATCAAGCACCACATTGCTGGTGTTGCGGTCTCCTTCGCTGACTTCAACAACGAGCCTAAATGCCTGTTGGGCTGGCTGGGTAGTGCTGTTGTTTTGTGTGCGTAGCTTTAAAGAGATGGCATCTAGTGAAGAAAAAAACAAGCATAATAAGATTGCATAAAGCATATTATCTCTCCATGTTACCACGGTTTTTGCCCTTGTTGTTGGGGTTGGTTATTGCCTAGTTGCTGCCGTAACAATTGATGGTGTTTCTTCGATTCATCAGCTTGTAAGTTTTCGAGAATAGCCTGCATGCGCCGATCCTGCATAGTTTCTTGTTTTTTATCACCGTTTTGCATACCCTGATTTACAGCGTGTTGCTGGGCGGAATCAGCTTGTTTTTCGGATGATGCACTATGATCCAGATCTTTCTGCTTTTGCTGCTCATTGTTTTTGGTGGCATTGTTTTCAGGTTTCTCTTGATCCCCTTGTTCGGGTGGCTTGCCCGTATCTTGCGGGTCCTTTTTTCCGCCGTCTTGTTCTTTATTTTGGTTACCTTGTTGCTGGTCTTGGCTTACTTTCTTGTCGTCGTTTGATGACTGATTATTGCCCTTGTCATCAGACTGTTGTTGCTCTTGCTGGTTATCGCTAGGCTGTTGATTTTGCCCTTGATCTTGCTGTTTCTCGCCGTTCTGTTGTTTGTCAGATGATTGTTGATTATCTTTTTTTTGATCCTGTTTATCGTCGTTTTTCTTGTCTTTGTTGTCTTTATCTTTTTGATCCTGGTCTTTTTTTTGTTGCTCTTGCTGTTTTTTCTTCTTACGCAGTTTTTCTAGCATTTCTTTTGCCAGGGCAAGATTTTTTTTCATTTTTTCATCTGATGGGTCTTGCTTGTAGGCAGCAACAGCCAGCTCTAATGCCTTGATGGCTTTATCTAGTGTGGCGTCTTCGATTGTCACTTGTGGCTTTTCCCAATCGCCTGGGAGTACGTGTGTACCGTACTGCTCAAAGCTTTTACCCGTATTGAACTGCGCTTGTCGCGTTAGTTTATTATTACTTTTTGCGTACTCGCTGGCTCGCTGAAAATTATGAGCAGCTCCTTCGTAGTTGCTCGTTTTATATTGAGCTACCCCTAAATTGTAGCTGACAATGGGGTCTTCAGGGTTTTTTGCCTGCTGAGCAAGAAGTTCAGGAATGCTGTAACTGTTTAAAACGCTAGGGATTAAGAGTAAAACAAGCAGTGAAAATACGTAGTTCATATGATCCACTCCAATGCTAACAGCAGCCAGGCTGCTCCCAAAAACCATGGATATTGGTCATGAAACAGCGACACGGTTTTATTCTCGTAACGCTCTTTTTCGTGTGACTGCACAAAGGAAACAATCTGCTTGATGTCATCTTCACCATACGCAGCACGTTGGTAAACGCCATTAAGCTTGGTTGCAAGCTCTTTTAGGGTCGGTTCATTCAGCTTTGAAAGTGCTATGGCGCCTTGCTCATCAGTTTCGTGCCCTTGTGGTTTACCAAGAGCATCAAATTTGGGGATTGGAGCGCCTTCGGGGGTGCCTATGCCGAGAGCAAAAAGAGAGATGCCTTGCTGTGCTGCCTGCTTTTTTACGCCATCAAGATTGGTCGAAAAATCTTCGCCGTCTGTTAACAACAGCATGAGTTTGTGTTTTCGCTCACCAGCTTGTTTAAAGGTATCAAGGGCTTTTTCTAATGCCTGGTCAAGTGCGGTGGTTCCTGCAGAGATCATTTCTGGGTCAACGTTTTCAAGAAACATTAAAAAGGCAGCTTGGTCAGCGGTCATTGGGCACTGTAAAAATGCTGTTCCAGAAAATAAAATAAGGCCAACCCGCTCACACGTTAATTGCTCTAGGAGTGTGCGAATTTTAAGCTTGGCAAAAGAGATTCTATCCGGTTTCAAATCTTTGGCGCGCATACTACCAGAAATATCGAGCAGTACCAATAAATCGCGCCCCTCTTGCATAATCTGTTGCTCTTGCTTGCCCCACTGTGGCCGTAGCATGGCTAAGAAAATGGCAGCGATAGCTAGGCACATGAGTATTGCTTTGCTCAGGCTGCGCTTTGTGCCAATGAAATGGAACATGGTTTTGTGGACGAGCGCTAGTTTTGAAAAGCTACCAAGTGCTTGATATGCTCTGAAAATAACAAGTGCTGCAGCGAGTATAAAAAGTGGTAACCAGACGACATGTTCTATGCCGGCCCAATGAATAGTGTTCATGCGATGCCTCGCCAAATGCTTATGCGGAGTAGTAGCTCAAAAAAGAAGAGGGCCAAAAAAAGCCAAATAAAATATTCAAAGGCTTCATAAAATGTATGGAAAACATTTGTTTGGAGCTCAGTTGTTTCTAGCTGATCTATTTTTTCATAAATCGTACGCATCTCTTTTTGATTGTGGGCTAAAAAGAAGGCCCCACCCGTTTTGTCGGCGATGTTTCTAAGAAGTGGTTCATTGACCTTTGTTTGCATTGATTGCAATCCAAACAGCGGGTGCATCATATAGCCGCCTTGATCATTACCAATGCCAATGGTGTACACTTTAATGTGGTAATGCTGAGCAAGCTCTATGGCAGTAGTAGGCGCTATTTTTTCTGGGGTTGGCTCGCCGTCGGTGAGTAAAATAATCGCTTTGCTCTTAGCTTTTGAAGTTTTGAGGCGATTGATGGCAGTAGCAAGACCAGTTCCCAACGCTGTTGCTTGTGGATCTAAGAGCCCTATCTGGATGCTTCCTACAAGATCTTTCAGAATGCTTTTATCAAGGGTGAGAGGGCATCGTGAAATAGCATCTTTAGCAAAAAGTACGAGGCCAATTGGGTCATTGCTGCGTTTTTCAATAAACCTGATCGCTTCTTCTTTAGCGACATCAATACGCATGCGACGGTCGTTGGGGTCATCAAAGAGCTCCATGCTGCCTGAGATATCCAAGGCAATGACGATATCAATGCCATCTACGTTTATTTTTGATCGCTCATCAGTCCATTGGGGGCGAGCTGCCAAGAAGGCCAGAAAGCCAAGGCAGCAAAAGCGTAGGGTGTAGAGCAGGTATTTAACATGGTGTGATCGTTGCTTGCCATGTTTATTAATAATCCTGGTGAGCGGAAAGGTGTACCACGTCCGGCGCATAATCAATAACTTAATGCATGCAATGAGCGCAAGCAGTCCGGCTAGCGCATACAGGACAAGAGGATAAGCGATGTGTAAAAACATGTACTACAACCTCCATAGGGTTAAAGGGCTTTGCTAAGCAGGCTCGCACAGGTGCTTTGCACGCGCTGTACAAACGCTTCTCGTGATTCATCAGGTATTCTTTGTAGGGGCTCCCCTACAATTATTTTAATCGTCTTATGCGAAGAATCAATCAGCAATCCATGCTTTGGTAAAATGGCATGCATATTTTTGACAACAATCGGAATAACCAAGCGGTTTGTTTGTTCTGCTGCAACAGCAAAACCTGGCTTAAAAGGGTGTATGTTGCCATCAACGTATCGTGTTCCTTCAGGGAACATAAGCATGTGAGCTTGAAAGCGGGTAGCCTTGGCGACAAAAAAATCTAGGCTTTTTGCCGCTTGAACAGCGTGCTGGCGATCAACGCTGGCATGCATACGGTTCAAAATGATGCCGCCGATTGGTATTTTTTTATAACTTGCTTTGCTGAGCCAGACAAATGGCGCTCCTGCCATAAGTGCTTCAAGCAAAGGAATATCGAGGCTAGAGCTGTGGTTCATGACGATGATAGCAGGCTCTTTGTGAAGTACTTCGAGTGCTCCGGTGATGACTAATTTAATCCTAGTAATTGCAATAATACACCGACAAAACCACGAGCTGACCTTGTAGAAAAGGGTCCGTGCAAAGCTGCTATGCGGGCCGAGAAGAGCTAGCGGAAAAAGCAGTAGTGGTACTACCAGGAGGCTTAGTAGCGCTATTGCTAGCCATTTGATAAGCGATTGTAGGTATAAAAAAATAGGTATCTGCATGTGCGTTTAGGCTAACTAAAAAACATAGTGGTGTAT
>CAMBZK010000056.1 GCA_945872225.1 candidate division TM6 bacterium UASB124 | reverse complement strand
GCCTGCCACGAGATACCAGAGTTAGGGCTATCACAATAGCGGCCATGCTGGCAGGGGTAATAACAGGGTTAAGTGTTACTAGCTCGCATATGCAAACGATTTTATCTCACGTAAAACCAGACCTTGATGAGGCTTTTAGGCAGGCAATTGAAAGCAGAAATGAAACTATCGCGGCAGAAATCGAAGAGTTACAACGCAAAGTCAATAATTTCGAAGAGCTACTTGATAATAATGTCGCAATGGACATAAAAGACTTTGAGCGCTTACAGCTTGAGGTTAGGCATTACTGCCCATGGATTGGCGGCGATATGAGAATGACTGACCACGGTAAAAAACGATACGTTGACTACCAATGCAAAGAGAGAGGAGGAAGAGATGCTCTATGCAGAGATCAAAGAAAACAATGCAAAGCTAAAACCAAACGCGGAAAATAAATAACGTAAGACTCGACTTAAAAATAAGGCTCTCTAATCAACAGAGAGCCTTATTTTGCACCAAGGTTTTAACCATGATTAGAAAATTTTTCAGTGTGTTGTTACTCATAACACTCATGACACCAGCAGAAGTAAAACCGGCAAGTGTCGCCGCATGCTGCTACATAGCAGTGGCAGTTGGTACTAGCACAATAGCAACCAGCATCTTGTTAACAACACGATTAATGACTTACCCAGGGTTTGATTGCATCACAACTCTTAGTGAAAAAGCTGATGCAGCAATCGAACTTTTAAGCCCAGAAAACATCACAAGCCCAGAAAGCACCTTGTTTTTACAATGGATCTGCAGAGACAAAGAATGCTTACCCGAAGCCGTTCAAGCACAGATACTGACCTCAGGATGCTATGTTCCAGCGGCAGAATTAGCTGCATTAAAAGATCATCTTCGCATGTATAAAGAAAACATTACAGCAAGCGGTGAGGCTGGGCCTACCGCGGAATCTAACAGAACTTTTGAAGAAATAAGCCGTAGGTGCCCCACCCGCGGAGTACAAAGCCATCAACGCCACCCTCGGTCAACAAGCAAAGCCGGAAAACAATGTTTCAATAGCGGGCGCTAAAAAATTAGTCGTAGCAAACTTGACCTATGGGCTACCTAGCGTAAAATGGAGAGTGTTTTTCGCATTCCATAACTGCAAAAGGTAGCCCATGCGTACTAAAATTAAAAACCTGACACCTGCTTGTATCGACACAACGGTCACCGTTAAAGGGTGGGTGAGGTCAGTCCGTAGCCAAAAAGAGTTTTCCTTCATTGCCGTTAATGATGGCTCCACCTTCCACGGACTACAACTGGTGTTCCAGGCAACACACGCTACCTATGATGAAACGCTCCCTAAACTCACGACCGGAACATCTATTTCAGCAACCGGCACCTTAATCAAAAGCATGGGCAAAGGGCAACAGTTCGAGCTTGCGGTAAACTCAATAACCGTTATTGGTCTGTGCGATGCTGAGATCTACCCCCTGCAAAAGAAACAGCACTCCTTTGAATTCTTACGCGACATAGGACACTTGCGCGCACGCACCAACACCATTGGCGCTGTAGCTCGCGCTCGCAACGCACTCTCTTTCGCAACCCACACCTTTTTTCAAGAGCGCGGCTTTTTATACCTGCACACGCCAATCATTACCGCATCAGATTGCGAAGGCGCTGGACAAATGTTTCAGGTCACCACGCTCCCACTCAACCAAGTTCCTAAAACGCCCCAAAACCATGTTGATTTCTCACAAGACTTTTTTGGCAAGCCAGCATTCTTAACCGTGTCTGGCCAGCTCAATGGCGAAGCGTACGCGTGTGCACTGTCTGACATTTACACCTTCGGACCCACCTTCAGAGCAGAAAATTCTAACACCTCGCGCCACTTGGCAGAATTTTGGATGATCGAGCCTGAAATGGCCTTTGCTGATTTGCACGACAACATGGCCCTTGCTGAAAGCTATTTAAAACACTGCCTGAGCTATTTACTCAACCATTGCCCTGATGACATGAAGTTTTTTAATGAATTCATTGAAAAAGGAGTCATCAGCAAGCTTGAGCACGTCATCAGAACGCCTTTTGAGCAGCTGCCTTACACCGACGCTGTGGAAATTCTGCAAAAAGCCCCCAAGAAATTTCAATATCCTGTTTCATGGGGCATCGATTTGCAGTCAGAGCATGAGCGCTATTTAGCTGAAGAATATTTTAAAAAACCAGTAATCCTCATCAATTACCCCGCTGAGATCAAAGCATTTTACATGCGCATGAATGACGACGAAAAAACCGTTGCCGCTATGGACGTCTTGGTCCCTTCGGTTGGTGAAATTATCGGCGGCGCGCAGCGTGAAGACCGTCTTGATGTGCTCGAACGACGGATGATGGCCATGAACCTTAAGCCTGAAGAGTATTGGTGGTATTTGGAACTGCGTAAGTTCGGCAGCGTCCCTCACGCTGGCTTTGGCCTTGGCTTAGAACGCTTGGTGCTTTTTGCAACCGGCATGGAAAACATCCGCGATGTCATCCCATTCCCTCGCAGCCCAAAGCACGCTGATTTTTAAATAATCGTTTATACGTTTTCCATGGCCTTGGTCAATTGAGCCAGGGCCTCCTCCGCCGAAAGCAGCGGCGATATATACACTGGTTTGCCAAAGCGCACTGTGACTTGCCCACGCTTGCGCGGGATAAGCTTATCGTAGGGCACAAGCTCCTCAAGACCAATAATTTTAATCGGAATAATCGGTGCATTCATGATCTGAGCAATAAGCCCGGCACCCTTTTTCAATGGTTGTAATTTGCCATCAATACTCAACTGCCCTTCTGGAAAGAGTGTTACTGAGCAACCAGCATCAAGCAGCGTTCCAACATTTTTTAGCCCAGCACTGATGTGATCGCCCTCCTGGCGTGGAAATGGAAACGCATTAAAACTAAGTTCTAAAAATGTTGCTGCCCACCAGTAAACCCCATAGAGCATGTCATAGCCGGCAGCAAACGAGTTGCTTTCTGCTAGCACCGCCGGCAGAGCGGCCGTAACCAACAACGGGTCAATTAATGACACGTGGTTTGGCATGAAAACGACCGGCCGCCGTACCTGAGCAAGGTGCTCTTCCCCCTCAACCCTCAGCTTAAAAAGCCACCTGGTTGTGATACGCAGGCCCCCCTGCAACCCTCGTCTGATCTGTCGTGCCCACCATGAACGTGGCCACCTCGCCACCATTGGCAATTTTTTAACTACGCTTGGACATCGTATTAAGGATTCTAAATCTTTAATGGTCGTGGTTGCAACAATTGCTGATTCATCGATCGTAATGTGCAGTGTTTCCTCTATAGATGTCACCAGCTCGACGCGCATAAGCGAATCAAATTTTAAATCGTTTACTAGTGAATGTTCTGGTTGCAGTGACTGCACAGCAACCCCTGCCACCTGGGCAACTAAGCGCATTAAAGCGGTTATTTCGCCACCAACTGGCCGGTTATCAGCTTCGGTATTTTTTGATTTTAAGACCTGTAGGACCGCATCACGCTTCACTTTTCTGGTGATGGAACGGGGAAAATCATCTTCTGGCCACACCGTCCAACCAGTAATCCGCTGATAACTAGCAAGCTGATCGTTTACTTGCTGTATCATTTGATCAGGGGCAACCGCAGCATCTTTAAGAAGTATCACCGCGTGAATAGCAACCTGCCCAGAGTCCCCCTCCAAGCCAACAACACAACTATCTTTTACTGCTGGCTGCAAGTTAAGCGCCGTTTCTATATCTTCGGGAAAAACATTTTGCCCGCCAGCACTTAAAATCATGTATTTTTTTCTGCCTTTTAAAAAAAGGTATCCATCACTATCAAGATGGCCAATATCCCCTGTTTTAAAAAAACCATCCGCTGAAAAGCACTCCGTTGTTTTTTCAGGATTTTTAAAGTAGCCGACAAAAACATTGGGGCCTTTAATTAAGATCTCCCCATCATCGGCAATGTGTACCTGTACGTGCTTGAGGGGCTTGCCAACGGATCCAAATTTATGCGCATGCCAAACATTTGTTGCTACAACGGGAGCTGTTTCAGTAAGCCCGTACCCTTGCATAATCGAAATACCAAGCATATCCCAAAAGATTTCTAGATCATGATCTAGCGGAGCCCCGCCACTGGCAATACAATCTAAGCGACCACCAAGCCGCCGATGTAACGGCGCAAATAGCAACCGACGCAGGCGCATTGACGGAATGCGGTTGGCACAGGCCAGTAATTTTTTAAAAAGCCTTGTCGCATGTTTTTGCTCGACAGCCCCGTATAAGTTAGCCGCCATCAGTTTTAAAAATTCTGGAACTGCTATAATTTTCGTTATGTGGTGAGCTTGCAATAGCTCACGAATTGCCCCATGAGAGTGAGCATAAACAACCTGCGCACCAATGCTGTAAGGCAGCAAGAGCCCTATAACTTGTTCAAACATATGGCTCAGCGGCAAGATAGAAAGCATCCGCTCCCGTGCCCCGTTAAGCTGAAGAAGCTGCTGCAAAGCCTGGAGGGTGCTCATAATGTTTTCATGGGTTAGCATTACCCCTTTTGGGTCACCCGTTGTCCCCGACGTGTACATAATTTCAGCACAATCAAAGGGCCGATTGCGTACCATTGTTAGATCAAACGGCTTGGTTTTTTCGGTCAAAAAAGGCAGCTGCTCAACAATAATGGTTGTAATGCCAAGATCGTGCTTTACCGAAAGACCGCGTAAAAACACTTTGGCCTGGGTCTGTTCAAGAATTTTTTGCAGCATGGGCAAGGTATTTTCTGGTGCCAGAGGCACGACTCGTACACCCAGGAGCAAACAGGCCCACCAAGCACAAACCCACCAGGGAGAGTTCGGCGCGCAAAGCAAAACGCAATCACCGTGGGAAACCCCAGCATCAGCTAGAAACCGGGCAATTTTGACAGCATGCTCAAAAACTTGCGCATAGGTTAGTACCGTGGTACGGTAACCCATACGCATAACAAGCGCTGGCCTACCAGCATAAGAAGATGCACTTGAAATTAAAAGGTCAGTTAGTAACACAGAAGCTCCTTTTTTTTGAATGTACGGTGTTGCTGTATTAAAATAAAGTGTTTAGCTAAACAAGCCGTTATTATATTTACAGTTAAGCATTAAATGATCGCCAGGCTAGCTCTACGTGCATTTTTTGCTTTTTTGTTAATGGCTAAAAGAGCTTGATTTTTGAATGCCGTTTGTTACTATGATGATCATGCAAGAGAAATCTTGCTATCCAACTCAAAAAGGTTTTGGGTGGGCTACAGGGTGTAAGCTTGCTTGCACAAGGCTGCGGGAAATCGCGAGCCCTAGGTCTTTTGCAAACGAGCTAAGTATAACTTATCGAAAAGGATAATTTCATGAAAAACTTCGTATTAGCATTGTTGCTTGCGCTTGGCATCAGCAACGTTTCAGCTGCTACTGAAGCAACCGTTAATGCTCCTGAAGTAGTTAGTGCTACTGAGCTTGAAGCAATCATCGCACAAGAAGACACAGAAACCAAAGCTGGCTTGCTTAACTGGGTTAAAGCAAATCCTATCAAGGTAGCTGCAGCTGTATCAGCTGTTGCTGCTCTTACTACTTATGGCTATTTCGCCTACAAAGCCTATGACAAAGATGCTGGCTATTTAGCCGCTGCTAAGGCTCCTGGCTTTAACGCATACGCAGCATGTGACGAAAAAGCACGTTGTGTTGCTGGCAATATTAAAGAAGGCTTTGACAAGTCAGTTACTTATGCACAAAACAACAAACCAGTAGTTATCGGTGCCGCTGTTGCTGCTGCTGCTCTTGTTGTTGTGCTTATTGACCTTGCTCAAAAAGATGGCTACATCAGAACTGCTTGCTCAAAAACAGCTGATGTTGCTACCGTTGTGGCAAACGATGTTGCAACAGAAGTAGCTGTCGTTGCAAACAACGTTGCTGAAGCAGTAACTAATGAAGTTGCTAGCTAAGCTCCTTTAGTTTTTAAGAATATAAAAAGACCTCGACAAAAAATCGAGGTCTTTTTTATTGCCCATATTTTTACCGATGCTTACCAACACCAACCCGCTTGCACTGGTCGGCAATGGGACACTGAGAACATTTTGGCGAAATGGGCACACAGATGTTTTGCCCCCACATCACTAAAACATTATTCCACGTAATCCAATGTTTTTGAGGCAGTACAGCCTTCAGAGCCCGTTCGGTCTCTTCTACCGTGGCTGTTTTGATAAGCCCTAGCCGATTAGAAATACGATGCACGTGCGTATCAACACAAATTGCAGGCTTATTAAAACCAGACCCTAAAACAAGATTAGCTGTTTTCGGCCCAATACCTTTTATGCTGATTAGCTCATCATAAGTATCAGGTACTTTCCCTGCAAAGCGCGCCAAGAGCTCTGCGCTCACGCTTTGTAAAACCTCAGCCTTATTTTTATAAAACCCTGTTTTAAAAACAATCACTTCTAGCTCATGCCTATCCATTGCACAGAGCTGCGCCGGCGTCCGTATGGTGCCAAATAAAACGCGACAAACATGGATAGTTGTTGTATCTTTTGCTCTCAAACTGAGTAAACATGCAATCAGTATTAAAAATGGATCATGGCCACACTCGGCAACAATGATATCAATCAACGGTGGTGTAAAAAGTGCAGTGCTTTTTTTTAGCGTACAAATTAATTTATCAATATCCATGCTATCATTCTGACCTATTTATAAGCTGATTGTTTTTTGTATAACATACCAGCAACACTGGCATCAGGTTTTTTGCTAAGCGAGTCACATTGTGGATCAATCGAGTTTATCTGTCAAAATTAAAGACTTTTTAGCCTTTCTTGAGGTAGAAAAGAACTGTTCAAAGCACACACTGCGGGCTTACGAAAGTGACCTGAAGCAGCTGTTTGATTTTTGGCAGCAGGCTGATGTGCGTGAGCCACGGCTCAAGCATAGCTTTGATAGCATTGTCCGACGCTACATTGTTGCGCTCTTTTATAAAAAAATTACCAAAACTTCTCTGGCACGCAAACTCTCATGCCTCAGGTCATTTCAACAATTTTTAGAGGGGCAGGGCATCATTTT
>CAMBZK010000055.1 GCA_945872225.1 candidate division TM6 bacterium UASB124 | reverse complement strand
ATGGCAGGGCTTGCTGCTGATTGCGATATTACACGCACCAACACCTTTGCACGCAAGCACTACATGTACCCAGACTTGCCAAAAAATTACCAAATTACCCAGGGCGAACTCGCCATTTGCATGAATGGCGCCATTCCTATCAAAACTATCGATGGGCAAGACAAAAGAGTCAGACTCATTCGTATGCACATGGAAGAAGACGCTGGTAAAAATACCCACGGTACCGCTGGTATTAGCTGGGTTGACCTAAACCGCGCTGGCACACCACTGCTTGAAATTGTTACCCATCCAGACATGGCAAACTCTGTCGAAGCAAAAAATTATCTCATGCGCCTCCATACAATTATCCGATACCTTGGTATCAGCGATGCCAATATGGACGAAGGCTCATTTCGTGCTGACGTCAATATCTCCGTCATGCCAAAAGGTTCAAAAACATATGGAACCCGCGTTGAGCTAAAGAATATTAACTCGTTTCGATTTATTGTTAACGCTATTGAGCACGAGATTGAACGACAAATTCAGGCTAACGAGTCTGGCGAAAAAATCTCGCAAGAAACGCGCTTATGGGACAATAAAAATCAACGGACCATATTCATGCGCTCCAAAGAAGATGCTCAGGATTACCGCTATTTTACCGAGCCAGATCTACCAGCAACACACATCGATGATGCATGGCTTGAAGCAATTAAAAAACGCCTACCAGAACTACCACATCACAAAACGGCACGTTTTCAAGAACAGTACGGGATCTCTGCCTACGATGCAGATTTGCTCACCGAAGAGCTTGATCGAGCACTCTTTTTTGAAGAAGCAATAAAAGCATGTGGCAATGCCAAAGGCGTTTGCAATTGGATGTTACGTGACCTGCTTGGCTACCTCAAAGAGCACAAAAAAGAGCTTCATGAAATAAGACTAACCCCTCACGGGCTTGGTGAGTTAGTCGCTGCAATCGATAGCGGCTTAATCAACAGTAAAGTAGCGCAAGAAGTATTTGCTGACATGGTAGAGACAGGAAAATCGGTTGCTACTATTGTCGATGAAAAAGACTTAAAACAAATTGGCTCAAGTGACGAACTTGAAGCAATTATCATTGCGGTGCTTGCTGCAAACCCTGAAAATGTAGCTAAGTATAAAGCTGGCAATGACCGCCTATTCCCTTATTTTGTTGGGCAAGCAATGAAAGAGACCAAAGGAAAAGGCAACCCCGTCATTATGCAAGAGCTGCTTAAAAAGCACTTATCATAGAACTTTCAAAGAGAGGGGCTACTTGCAGTGGCTCCTCTTCAACATCCCCGCGCATAAATTTGTTGCCCAGCGGCAGAGACTGATATGAGTAACGCGCAGCTAGAGCGCATTCATCACGCATAGCACGCGCTGCGTCAAGAACAACGAGCCGCTTTTTTTCTGTCATTATGGTAATAAACTTCTTTTTTTCCTGTGTAATTCCTCTGAGCGCAACACGTACGTCGTCTAAAGTCCGTACTGGCATGCCATCGATTGACTCGAGAACATGGCCTTTTTCTAAGCAGCGGGCAGCATGGGCTTGCGATGTTGGAAAAACATGTGTCACTAAAACGCGTGGCTCGTATTGAGCTTCTTGGCGCTCATACTGGCATAAATCTCTAGCGCATTTTGGATCTATTTTTTCTAATTTTTCAAGGTGGTTAAGCGTTAATGGCATAATAACCATACCAGCAAATACCTCGTATGGGATCTCTTCAAATCCTGGGTACATGTACCTGATCGGCAATGGTGACGTGCTTTCAAATACGATGGTGGTTTCTAAGCGCACTCCCCGCCGATAAGCCACAATCTCTAGCATCTGGCCTAGTTGAAATCGATTAAGCAACGCATCAATAGAAACTTTATCATCACTCCAAGGCACTGCCGTTTCGCCATACACATCAATATCATGACCATTAATGCTATAAATCATATCGCCAGCGGCTAGCCCAGCTTTTTCCAATAATGAGTTGCTCTGCACACGAGCAATATACAAACCCCCTGGCTGGGGATTGGCTAAATAATCAGTTGTTTGCTCGGTAGCGACATTATACTCGCCACCGAGCGTCGGCGTGCGTAATAATTTTTGGTTTTTTAACGGCATAATTAAACTTTTTATATCATTGATTGGAATGATATACCCAATACTTTGGGCAGCTTTCATGCGCGACGTATTGACGCCAACCACAGCCCCATCAAAATCAACTGACGGGCCACCAGAATTACCAAGATTGAGTGAAGCTGCTATTTGAATGTACGGCCTACCAGCAACCATTTCGCGGCCGCTCACCGTACCCTGCGTACTTTTAAGCTTTTCTTGGCCTAGTGGGTAACCCCACAATAAGATTTCTTGCGTTCGAACCACGCAGTCAGAATCGCCAAGGCGTAAAAAGGGTACTTGTTTAATTTTGCTACACAACTTTTCTAGCGACAATGGCGTCAGGCGCAATAAGGCAATATCTCGATCAGGACAAACCCCAACAACGTCGACATCAAATTGCTCTTTCCCACACGAAGGAACTTGAATCTTAACAACATAAGCCTGCTCTACAACATGAAAATTAGTGAGAATATACCCGTCTGCATCAATAAAAAATCCTGTGCCATAGTTTTTTTTATGATCCGAAAGCTTAAACGGCTGAAACCAATTAAATGGCACACGCTCTGCTAAAACTTGTACAACAGCACCGCGAGCAGCTTCTTGTGCCACATGGTGCCATGGTGACTGCCGTACTACCGATGGCAAAGCATAGAGCGGTAAAAGTAGCCAGATGCCAAAAATGATTGCCACGCTTAATAAATTTTTCATAGTAAAACTCCCTTGGTCTTACATTTAGCATACACCACGGGTTTTAAAATTTACAGATATGAAATATATTTGCTATTTTGGCGCTTACATAACCATTTTTAAGAACATGCCTGATGGCTGGTAGTTATATTTTTCTGCCAAAGTAAGCTCCTGTTGAATGACATCAGCCATCTTGAGAACAACCGTAATGCCGTCAGCTCCCTCAAAGACAATGTATCCCGTCTCTAAGCTCTTTTGCATAGCGTCGCGATAATCAGCAATGGTCCTCACCTGCTGCCCATTAACTTTCTCTAAAATATTCAGCGGACCTTCAAAAACGTGATTTTTTGCTAACCCAGATTCTGGAAATACGTGACTAATAAGCAGTTTTGGCTCCTTGCGACCATCTGCTATTGCCAGTTTTGTGAACACTGTAAGATCAGGAGAACAAGCATTAAGATAGCTCTTAAGGCGTGGCAAGACCTGTAAATAGTGGTTCATCGTAAATTCCATAACCACACAGCCAGCAAAAATCTCATAAGCTGGCTCTTGATCAAATGGTAATGACTTACGCTTAACCTGAAATGGGTTATCGAATGTTTTGGTTACCTGCAGTGTTTGTAGCTGCCCATCTCGCCAGTACTCAAGCTCGAAAGTATTCCCGTAATAAATACGGCCGAGCACATCAAAAAATTCCATTTTATAACTGGACCATGGCACGGCAACATAACCAAATCGGTCAACAGGCATCCGCTCATCAAAGGCCATAATTGCCGTAATGACATCATTCTTTTGCAAGCCAGCCTTACTGAAGAGGGAGTCAGGTTCTACTTTGGTTACCAATAAGCCACCATCACCAGGGACGTTAAAATACTCAAAGGTTTCTGGCGTTGTCGATTGACCAACTAAACCCCAAAATGGTCGCTCTAGCACCCTGCCATTTTCAAGCTCTTTGAGCACGACCTTTTCTCGTGAAATAGGAAGCACATAGTTCAACCCTTGGCTAGAAGCTATCCCAGCAACAAGAATCCCAATAACCTGTCCAGCCTGACTAACACAAGCACCACCTGAATTGCCAGGAAATGCCGCCGCTGTTGTGGTAAAGCACTCCCCACAATGAATCGATTCATGCCCAGAAATCGTGCCTACTGCATGCTTAACATGTTCTTCGCCCAGTGGATAGCCAATCAGCATAATCTCTTCACCTTGGCGAACTTTATCAGAGTTCCCAAGCTCGAGCGTTTTTATAACGCTATCACCTAATTTTTGCTCAAGCAGTGCTTGCTGGCCAGGCTTAAAGCGTAAAAGCGCTATATCAAATTCGGGGCTACCACCAACAAATTCTAGCTCTATGCACTCTTTCCAGGCATTAGGATGCTGCAAATAAATAATATCGGCTTTATCAATTACGTGATAATTCGTAATTATCGATAAAACGCCATCAAGCATCACGAAAAAACCACTGCCGCTAGAGCGAGTAAGCGCATCTCTTTTGAACGGCGTCTGAAAATTAAATGGCGATGAATAGGAGAATATTTGCACGACCGCATCTTTTACTTCATCAAGCACGTCAGGCCATGGGAGAATGACTTGTTGGGTATTTTTTATGCTCGCAGCAGTACTTTTTGTAATCGCCGGTGCTACAGATTTTTTAAACGACGTTTTTTTTACAAGGCTGCTGTTTGCTATTTTTGTATGAATCGGTGACATAGCAACGCCCATCAAAGCGCAGAATACCACTATCCTTTTGATAATCATCTCATATCCTCTTGCTATTTATGCTAAACAGCCCCTATCTTAGCCACATGAAAAGCAAAATACAAATCGAAGCATTTATTAAGGTTTTTAAGCATGATTGATCAATTACATGGTAATATTATTGCCATCAAAGAAAAAGGCCTAACACTTGATGTGCACGGCGTTGGCTTTGCCCTTCATGTCACCCAACCGCACCAATATACCTGCAACGAAGGGCGCCTCTTTTTTACCTATTTACACTGGCATCCGGACAATGGACCTAGCCTTTATGGTTTTGCTACTGAGCTTGAACGCAAAGTCTTTTTATTGATTATTGATTGCCCTAAAATAGGGCCTAGTATTGCCAACAATATTTTATCGCAGCTTTCTGCTGGTCATTTCTTAGAGCTCATTGCAACAGCCAATCAAGATGGTCTCTCTGCGCTGCACGGCATCGGCAGCAAAAAAGCCGAACAGTTAATTGTAGAGCTCAAACAAAAGGTGCAGAAATTACTCAAGACTGGCGATATCGTTGTTGAGCAGCAGCAGAGCTTTGTGCTCTGGCAGCAGCTGCAAGACGTTCTTACATCGCTAAACTATAGCCGTCAAGAAATAGCCAAGACCACACAATACCTGACAGATAAATATGACCAAGAGCCCCAACCACTTGACCACCTTATCAGAGCAGCCCTTGCCTTTTTGTCGCAAAAACAAGCATAAACGTCATGCGTTTTCAGTTATTGAACTGCTGATGGTAGTCAGTATCATATGCATACTTGCAGCAATAGGAATACCATCACTCTTCAATCGGGCTTCAGATGGTCCTCTTATTAACAGCCTCAATGAGCTTGAGCTGTTGTGCCTTTGTGCCCAACATAGTGCTTATGCTAGCAATGAGCAGCAATGTATTACGATAAATACCATGACCAAAGAGTGCTGCCTCACCACAAAAACACAAACCTGGCGCTTCCAATTACCAGCAACCTGCCATTTTGGCGTCATCGGCAGGGTATGTGGTCCGCCAGCTGAACCAAAAGAGATAATTACACAGGCTGTAACATTTCCAGGTGAAAAGACTACCTACCGCATATTCTTCCGCCCAACAGGGGTGATTTCGGCTGGTACTGCGTATATAATTGACAAAGACGCAGGCTGCATGGGCGCTTTAACCTGTGGCGTTTCTCAGGTATCCTATATAAGAAAGTATATGTATAAAAACCATTATTGGCAGCTTCTAAAACAGTAAGCCTGAAAGCGTCTACAATGTTACGGCTCACGCTGCGTATCATTACCGCTTTTGTCGCCAGTATTGCCCTTGGACTATGGGTAATTCAACACAGCTCAGCATTGCAAGATACTGTCGGCAACCAGATTATCCAGTTTATCGAAGAGAGTTGGTCGGCACGCATAAGTTCAAGCAAGCCACGGATCAATTTTTTTACCTTTTCGGTATACCTGGAAAAGGGGACGATTACGCCTGCCGATAATAAACAATTTTCATGGTCCTTTGATGCATGCCATGTTCACGTTTCGCCTATTGCACTCCTACTACAACGAGCTGCTCACCTGTACATAACCTTTAATAACATAAAAGCCTCTACGCGAGCTACTGACGACAAAATCGATCTCTTAGAACACATTCAGGCTATTTTTGAACCAACCACATTTGATGTCGATATAGAGCCAAAAGCACTTACCATAAACAATATCGATCTTACTATCGCTTATAACGATAGGGTTATTACCTGCCAAACCCCAGGAACTTTTTATATCGCCAACAATAACAATTACGGACGTTTCAAAGAAGAGACCTGGCATGGCAGCCTTTTTCTTGATCAGGCACTGCTTAAACTGGCAAATACGCCTTATGCATATGGCACCAAAGGGCGCGTTGATTTTCAACGTAATAAACACGATGGCACCTGGCGCTTTTCAACCAAGCTAGTAAGCAAACTCCCTGTAATTGATCCCATTCCACACTATACCGTGGAAGGCAACTGGAATGCCCAAGGAGGCGAGCTGCTGCTTACTGATGGGGAAGAAAAGACACGGCTTGCTTGCACTTTTTCATACCCATTAACCATTGGGCTAAAAGGCTCGTTTCCTGTAAATCACGTCAAAACAGCTGCAACGCTGCTAGCAAGCAACACCAAAAATGTAAATCCTCTTGGCGGCACCTGCCACGTTGATGTTGTTTTATTGCCTGATAAACAGGGGGTACGAAGTAGCGGTAGCGTTGATATTTTTGACATGAATATCGCGAATGCTACGTGCCAACACCTCGGTATCAATTTACAGCCATCAACCCACCATATCACCGGCGTTATTGCATTAGATCAATCATCAGCCTATAGCATGGCAGGATCCCTTAGCTGGGATTGGAAGCTGGCACAAGGTAGCCTCACGCTCACCAATACGCGTCAATTGCTCGCACCAACAACAACCAATAGCCCAAGCACTTACAGCATTGAGCCGAACAATTGCCACGTGGCAATTACCTGTAATACAAAAGGGCTTTGCAAAGG
>CAMBZK010000054.1 GCA_945872225.1 candidate division TM6 bacterium UASB124 | reverse complement strand
TGATACTGATGAGTTGATAAATATTTTTGTTATCATGAGCAAAACGACGCCAAAAACCTTCCGCGTTGCGCCGTTGCTTGATGTATATGGTGGAACATCACTCGACAACACCTACTCATTTATCCTTGGTCACAATACACTGCAATTAGAAAATGCTACACTCCGGGGTCTTGACCACATATTTTCTGTGGTTGATGATGTTGCATCACCAGCAATAGCGCTTTCGGGGAATGCTGTTGTTGACCAAGATGTCGTAACCAACGCGGTTAACATTTTTGTTGAAAATGAAGGTAATAAGCTCGTTTTGCGCAACTCATTGCCGCCAACAGAAGCTGAAATTATTGCAGCTGCGGCCAGTGATACCCTTGCATCCCCAAAATACACTGAGTTTATTTTAGCAAACAACATTTCATTTGGTGATTTCCCAATCAACCACCTCACCGTCAGCTTTAGCACCACAGAAACAACCCAGCCGATGGTCAAGATTGATAACGATCCTGGCATTCAGCTATTCTCAGCCAATGGCCTAGCATCGTTATCATTTGCGGATCAAAATGTAATTCTCAATTTGGCAACAAGTAACGCATTTATCATAGATGCACATGGTAAATTAGAATACAACAACCTGACGCTGCAAAATTTCCCAATTAAGATACAAGCATCTGATTACCGCGCTCGAGGCTTGTCAATTGGTGGCGCTGGCATGGACGCATCATTTGTTAGGTTGCCAGAGCGTGTTAAGCGCTACAGAAACCCGAATGCATTGCAAATGAAACGTGATGCAGACGCTAAGGCTCTTGCTAATAAATACCATGCTCCACATAAGCCAGGCAGGGTTCCGCCAAGCCGCAAAAAAGAGACGGCTGCTGGGCAAAAAGCAGTAGCAAAGGCAAAGAAGCACAACGCTAGAGCGCGCTTCAGAGATCTTGACGAGTTGCTTTTCAATACCGATATGGAACAGCTCGAGCAACTTGAGCAAGACGTTTTAGCAACGCGTGGCCTTCATGGCACAACGCGTGCAGCGTTTGAATTACCAACAAGCTTTGTACAAAATCTGAATGGTGAAGCAGTAGTCCCATCAACAGGGTTTACCGGTAATTGCCGCTTCCTAAAAGCAACAGTTGGTGGTTTTGATGTGACAACCAATAGAGAAGGTGGCTTCTTTATGCAGACAGGTGCGTCATTTAATGGTGTATTTGCTAATTCAGAAATGACCATCCTTCAAGATATGACCTTTGATGCAGATCATAAATTGAGCTTCCAGGGTACTGGTAACGTCATGTACGTTGCTGGGAATGTGACCATTGATTGTACTGGTGGCTTGGCACTTGACCAAGGTACGGAGTTAACGATCGTAGTCGCTGGCGCTGGTACCGTTACCTATCAAGGTACGATGTCGATACCAAGTGGCTGTCGAGTTGTCTTGAGTGCTGATACTGAAAATGCCTCAGCCCGACATATTTTTGCTGATGGATTAGTGGTTAATCAATCTGGTGCAACGCGTCCATCATTTGAAATACGTAATGGCGCTCGTGTTGTTATTGAGGATGAGCTAGCTGATGGCGTTCGTTTTACCGGCATTGGTCGATTTGTTCTTGGTGGTAACGTAACGCTTAATCCAGGAGCAAGTGCGGTTGTCTTTGGTGCAGATGAGTTAATGACTAATGACAACTTTAACAACAACGTGCTCAACGACATCATTTTCAGAACAGAAGCAGGCTCTACCGTCTATCTTGGTAGCGGGGACATAAGCTTCCTTCATGGCACCTGGAATTTTGATGTACATGGTTTTGTAGACCTTGCTGGTGGTCGATGGGCGATTAACGCAACAGCAGATGGCCAAGCAAGACCTGGGATTTTGCAATCATTCAACTGGAACAATGGTGGCCATTTGAACGTGCATGATCGCGGGACCTTTGTTGTTGGTGAGGGTGCTTTTGGCAGCAGTGACTTTGCTCGTTTTACTTGGGATGGCAAAAATGCTTCTTTTGAAACGAGTGATGGTACGGGCAACATACGACTTGTTAAAGAACATCAGGGCTATGTTGAATCGTTCACAGCGGCCATCGCTGCTTTCCCTTCAGTATTCTTTAACACAGCCCTTGACCAATTGTTGGCTGAAGATGTAGTACGTGCTGCAGCATCACAAGTTGCTGCTGTAACGCAAAATCTAGTGTACAAAGTTGGCGATGTAACCAAGGTGCGTAGCAAAAATGGTCGCCTAACCGCGGTTCTTGCTGCTGGCGCTGAGGTGCTCAGTGAGTCTCCTGACGGCCGTACCGTAAGCGGCAACTTCAATGGTAGCCAATTTACCGTTGACATGGTAAATGGTGCGGTTTTGAGTTCTAACAATAGTGTTGTTACCTCATTTGTTAACGCTCCTCAGGTTTAAACGAGCTAGAAAAGGATGAAAATAATGAATAAGAACATACTAATGGTTCTTGCGGCGCTGATGGTCATCAGCGCCAGCCAGACGCTTTTGTTTGCTAAAAAGCACAAAGCGAAAAAAGAGCATGCATATGCTGCTGCACATAGCAAAAAACAGCCTGCTGCAAACAGTCACAAACACCATGCGCATCACGATGGTGCGGCGCCTGTGGCAACGGCTCATGACCGTCGCCAACAACGCGCAGTGAACGTAGAGCAGTATCGCGCTCTGCGCCAAGTTGAGCTTGAACGTGCGATGGCTGCGGGCAAATATGCTTACCTTGAAAAATCCCCGGCCTGGGCAAATGAGTCGCTGTTTTTTGATAAGAAAATGCAGCTGACCGTTAATGCTGATTATCACTATGCGACTGATTGCTACGGCTCGTCAGGTAGTGGTTCGAACAGCGATGTCACGCGCCTTGCGTTTGGCGAACAGCCGATTAGGTTGCAGGATATTTTGCTGGCAAGCAGGCTGATTGCGGCTGGTAATCCTGCGGTTGTTCAGAGTGATATATTTGATACGCAAATAGGTACAAGTGCTGCAAACGCAGGCGCTTTGGGACCAAAGTATCTGGCAAGAACAGCAGCCGATACGCTGACGTTACTAGGGCAAGTAGAGTCTTACGGTGTTAATTTATCATTAACGCGCTATGTTATTTCAAATAATATTAGTATCGGTCTTGATATGCCAGTGCTCTACAAGCATAACAGGCTCAATATTGACTATGATTTTGCATTGCCTGTAGATCTAAGGTCGGTGTTGCATGCTTCGAGCCCTGTTGCTGGTGCTGCTAGTGGTGCTGGATTACCTTTTCTTCGTCGTTATGGCAACAACCCACAACGTTACCTCAAAGATATTCTTAAAGCCAAAGGCATCACCGAAGTTGGCGGATCAGCTGCTGGCTTGGGCGATATCGCATTGTTCATGACGGGCCACATCAACTCATCAAAGTTTGACAAGCTTGAGGCTGGTTTGCGCTTTCAGCTGCCAACCGGCAAAAAGCAAGCGATGAACAAACTCTGGGCACCAGACCTGGGTAATGGCGGCTTTAGCGAGATTTCAGTGTTTGGTAATGCGCTTGTTTCATACAAAAAATATCTCAACCCACACGTTTCATTGAGTGCTGGCTGCAGTTTGCCAGCGCACGTTGATCGCCGTGTGCCAAAGTATTTTGATGTGACAGGGCTTGCTAATCAACCAGTTAAGGACTACAACACAGAGTTGGCTTTTAATGATCGCATTAGTTTTTCAGCTGCTGGAACCAATTTTAAGGGCTTTGACTCCCTCATCCCTAACTTCGGCGACACCGTCTCACGCGTAAAAGTAACGCGTGGCGCTGAGATCAAAATGCGCTTAGGCAACATGGTTGAGCGCTTTGCCTCTCGCCGTGGCTTCTTGGATGTGTTCTATGATTTCAGAGCAAAAATGAAAGACATGGCTTCTGGCTTGTCATCAAATTTGTATGATATTGAGTCAGTGCGCAAACACACCAATCAGCTTGAGCACCGCCTGGGCTTTGACTACAGCCATCAGTTTGATCTCGAAACACGTCTACGCCTTGGCGCTCGTTATACCGTTGCCGGTATGAACGTGCAAAAAGCGTTTGATGTGGTGGGTAGCGTCAACTATGCCTTCTAAGGCTGCTTATGTGCTAATACCCTAGCGGAACAGCGCATGCACTACTCATTATAATGGGTTAATAAGCTGCGCTCGTTTTATACAAAACGGGCGCAGCGCATTTGTAGGGTGTTACGACGGAAGTTAGCTATGAAAAATACCGCAATCATAAAGAACATGAAAGACCCCTTTTTCTTGGCCCTTTGGGCCGGCGGCTTTCGACATGCTCAGGCTGAGCGGAGCTTGGCCACCATCGCAAGAAAGAGCGGGCAGGGCTTGCTCTATTTATTTGTTAGTACGCTCTCAATATGCTGCTCTTATAACCCAGTGCAAGCACGCGTTATTGCGGGCTCACCAACCTCAACCATACAAGTTTCAAGTGGTGGGGTAGTGCGCAATAGCGATATGACTATTCCTATTGATATGGATGGTGGGACCTTTTTTATGGGCGATGAGGCTATTTACACGACAAAAGCATTACGCGCGGGTGGGGCGTCAAGGCCGCCGCCAGCCGTAAAAAATACTAAATTAACCACCAAAGAGGGAACCGGTGTTATTCCTGGTAATTTGAGAACAATTACAACAACCAGAACTTCTGAAGTTGCTACGATTCAGGCTCAACCGGTCAGTGGCAATATTAATACGTTTGTCGATCTTAACGGCCAAACGTCCACGCTTGCCGCAGCACTGAGCTTTGTTGTTGGGGTGTATCCGTACAACGGAACGATTGACTTGAATAATCAAGCGTTGACGATTAATGGGCCTGTAACCATAGCATCCGATTCAGACGTATTGTTTCTTGATGCTAACAATATGAATTTTACTAATAACATTAACCTCGATACCAATTGGGTTTTTGATGGTGATGGTGTATTGACGGGTAATGGTGGGGTGCTTGATCTTTCTGGTGGTGGGGTATTAAAAGTACGCCCTTTTACCTCGGTTGGCTTGCATAATTTTGTTTTGCGTGGCGTTGAAAATGGCCGCATTGTTTTGTATGACGATACCTCAGAATTGCGGCTTTCTAACATGGTTCTTGAATTGAGTGATAATTATACCGTGACGACAGGCGGGCTTTATGTCAATGGCCCAACAACGATTGTTACGGCAGATAAAGTCTTAACGCTATCACAACGGGGCTCAATGACCGTTGACCATGTTTCGCTGTTGTACGATACGCTTTCATATCCTGACCAGCAAAACATTACGCCGGCTCTTGGTGCTGACGCCAATAATAAACACACCATTTCGCTTAACAGCGGGGTGATTCGTCAAATAAATGCACCGACACAAGGTCTTGTGCATATAATGCAAGATACTGCATTTGACGCCATCACCGTGGTGCATCCAAATCGTAAGATTATATTTGATCAATCAGCAGTAGTTGATGGTGGTACCTTTCCGATCATTTTTTCTAATGCTTCGGAGCCATTGATTACCGTTTCTGCAGATCAAAATGCGGTTATACACAATGCCGTTTTAGAATATTTTTCACCATCATATTTGAATATTGGCAGCGGGGCATCATTAACATTTGGTGATAAAACAGCAATGACTTTTGCCAGCGATCAAGATTTGAGCATGACCATGACGTTTGTTGGTCAATGTAGAATCAATGGCAACAACCATACGCTTAATTTGGGAGCGCATGGTGGCTTAATGGTAAGCGGTACTGGCTCTGCGCTACAGCTTGAAAATATGGTTATCACCGGGTTACAAGGGACTAAAATTAACTGTACGGATGGGACTTGTACCTTTTCGCTTAATAATGTGCGGTTTGTGCTTGATGGCAGCTATGAATTTCCTACTGATCGGGTTGAAGTGCTGCAATGAAATGTGTAACGAAACTAATTTATAAAAAGGAGAATAGGAAATCATGAAAATAAACAATGCGCTTTTTAAAAAAATACTCACAAGAGGTTTGCTAGCAGGCCTTGCCATAACAGCTTGCACTTTGGCAGAGCTTGAAGCAGCAAATAGCTCGGTGAATGCCTATGCATGGATAACAGACCCATCCGGGGTAACCAATACTGGATACCCTGCTTATTTACCTAATCAATGGGCGCTAGCAAATGGCGGCCGTTTGCGAGGTTTTATTCGGGCGGCTAATGGGGTCAGCGTTGCAGGTGGTGCAAGTGTATATTTTGATGTGTTTGAGCCGCTTTCAGGTCAGCTCAGTTTGGGTAACGCTAGTACGGTTAACTTAGAGTCAGATCTTTATTTAACTTCAAGTGCTTCTTTGGTAATTGGCGGATCGACTAATAACTATGCAACATTAGCATCAACCAATCCAACTACTGTTCATTTGGGCGGTGATTTAAGCATTCCTGCATCACGAACACTCTTTATCAACTCACCAGCGCTCACCATCGATGGTGCTGGCTGTGCATGCAATTTTGGTGACGGAGCATCCACATTCCGTATTAATAACGGCAAAAAACTTACCTTGCGCAATATGGTAATCAATGGCTTGACGGGTGCCAACCAGATCAAAGGCCCAGGAACCTTAACGCTGCAAAATTGTATCGTTAATTTGCCAACGTCAGATGTAACATGGACAGCCTCATGGGGTAACGTACGTATTCTGGTTGCTGATGATGTGGTGGTTCGTGGTGGCGGCAAGTTTGTATTTGGCTCTTCGACCTCATTAACGGTGAGCGCAAACAGTATGCTTTCATTTGATAACAACACGACCTTTTCTTTCGCACCACAAGATAAATCACGTACCAGACTTTATTTTGGCGATAGCAGCTCAATCTTGCGCTTAAATGGTTCAACCTTCTGTGCGCCTGGCTCTGGTGGGTTTACTGGTGTTGGGTTGACTAAGGGCACTTTGTTGTTGGACAACAAAGCTACCTTTAGTAATAGCCATAACAGCACCCTTACCCGTGGTTTCACGTTTGGTAATGGAACAGGGTCAAGTGATCTTTCGGTTCGTTTGAATGCTGGTGCGAGCATCAATCTTGATTGCGGCATCATCGACTATCAAAACGTTGACGCATAACAAATAGTTTTTCTGTAGTAACAGAGAAGAGGGGGCA
>CAMBZK010000053.1 GCA_945872225.1 candidate division TM6 bacterium UASB124 | reverse complement strand
AGCACGAGCTGATAATGCTCGCAGCAGAGTGGATAAGGTCGCGCAGCATAGACTTATCTTTAACGATGCGCGCGTGCTGAGCAATCAGCCCCATTGAAGGGATGTCTTCTTGCAGCTCCATCAAATACTCAATGCCGCCGACTTCATCGATCAATTTTTTATTGGCCAAATGATCTTGCAGAACAAGTAAATCACACTTTAAGCCGCCAGAGACAACGTCAATAATGGCCTGGAAAATATGCTGATGCTGTTTAACGTAAAAATCTGAAGCGCGCAAAATATCGGTTACCAAGGTCACATTTTCATCATCTAATAAAATTGCCGAGAGCACGGCCTTTTCGGCTTCAATGCTCGTCGGCAAACTTTTACCTAAAATATGTTCTGTGCTTGGCGATTCTTTACGTCGCTGATAAATACCAGGTGTAAAATCAGCCATAATGTTTTAAGCAGCTTGTTTAAGCGCTTCAACTTTCAACGTAAATTGTGGTTGTAATTTTGAAGATAAGCGGATGGTCACTTTGTGCTCACCAACAAATTTAACTGACTTATCAAACACTACCTGCTTACGATCGATAACAATCTCTTTTTCCTTGAGAAGGGCAACGATCTCGTCAGCACCTACTGAGCCATAAAGCTTGCCATCATCATGAACACGCTCTTTAATATTTAGCCTAAGTTCTTTGATACGCTCTGCCAACATAGCAACTTTGCTATTCAAAATTTCGGCAGAGACTTGCTCTTTAACTTTTTTATTTTTAAAAAAATCGCGGTTTGATTCGTTAATGATGACCGCTAACTTGCGTGGAACAAGAAAATTAACGGCATAACCTTCTGACACCGTGATCATGCTGCCAGCTAGGCCGACGCGTTCAACATCTTTAAGCATGTAAACTTGCATAACAGCTCCTTACTGAAGTAATAGTATGATGTTTTGGTTCCATAGTGTAGCAACCGAAGTGCCCAATGTACACCACTAATCGCCCACTTACATGACTTTTTAATATCCCCAATAAAAATAGCCATTCACGAAATAATGGACCATACCAACTGTCGTTAATCAGCGCCATAACAACATCGGTTTTGGGGCAGCAGAGCGCACGCACTGGCTGTTCAAAAAACTCTAAACACAACGCCAGCCGCACATGGCATCCAGCAATCAAAAGCGGTTCGTCATAGCCAGCTTCATAACCGCCAGCCCTACCTTCGGCATAGCCTGGAGCCAAACGCCGCCGCAACCCTTGCAGCCATTGCCACGCCGGCGGCGTTTGCTCAGCGAAAGGAACCAGTATTTTTTTGACATAAGTTTTAATTATCAGCCCCCGCTGCAAGCAGTGCGCCACTTGCTCGACCAGTCCGTGTTTTTCACCCAGCGACCCCAAAATATACACCATCTGATCGTTGGTTTCTGGTGATAGCGTTCTCACGAGCGCTTTATATTTATTCAAAGGAAAGAGCACCGTACTCTCAGGGCTGACGAGTACAGCATTGTGCTCGCGCTCAAAAGAGATCTGCTTGCATAGCCGATGTACCACCGCATGCGGCGAGCGCGTCCAAGATTCACCATAACACCAGGCGCGATTGACTACGGGGGGCACAAAACAGAGCCGCTCAACGAGTGCCGTGGTATCGTGCAGCGTTGGTTGCGTTGGCATAAACAAACCGAGCAGTACAAGCGCCCAACGATAATGCATGAGCGGCAAGCACGGATTAATAAAGGGATATCCCATCCGCATGCCAAAAAGCACCAAGCCATAAGCATCAAGCAGGTACCAAAATGCCACACTCACGGGTGCCAGTAGCCAAGCCCTTCGCATACATGCCCACCGCATAGCGCAAAACCACAAAGCTGTAAGCAATGAAAAATAGCTCACCAGCGGGACCAATAACGCTGCGGTTAAAGTAATCGAAATCCCAGCGTGTTTTACGAGTGCTTGTGCAAGCCAATGGAAATGAAAGCAGAAAATCATGAGGCCCCAGACAAAGCCCCGCATAGCTATCTGTTTGTAGAAAGAGGCAGCAAGAAAAGCACCTTTAAGTCGATTGTGAATTGTTATCTTTTTCCCGCTCATCCTGAGCTTGTCGAAGGACGCCCCGACAGGGGTGGAAAAGCGGGATTTTAGCGATTTTAAGATATCAAAAACATTACAGGTAAATATTTCCCCGCTCTCCCTTGGCCCGTTGGGCCGGCGTCCTTCGACGGGCTCAGGATGAGCGGACAGAGCATCTTCGTACTTGGCCTTAGTTTCAATGGTCGAATTGGCACAACTAGCTAGCGCAGTTTTAACAACCCAGTACAACAGGCCCATCGCGGGGATAATCAACCAGCCGGTATACACCCCAAGCCATGCAGCATTAAACAATAACGCCGAAAGTAACGTGATGAACCATGAGTTGCGAGCGACCTTGTGCATGAGCTTGTTTTTCTACTAAAAAGCGTACCGTCTGTTTTTTGTTGGCTTGATGTGACCGCGTAATTGTCACCAAAAATAATTCGCTACCAGTGTACTGCATTGTGGCACAAACAACAGCCTCTTTTTGTAGCGCATCAGGCAACACAATCAGCGCAACACCCTGCGCTTTTGCTTCACGCGCACACTGATTGTATGAAGCCTGCAACGTACATACCGTTGCATCAAAACAAGTATTAAGTGCAAGCCAGTCGTTATAATAAACAGCTCGCTCATGCATAATTGCCACATGCATAGACCACAGCCGCCACAATTGCAAGGATGCCGTTGTCATTGTAGCAATAACCATGAGCGCAATAATCGTTGCATTACCCCGCATAAGGCACCGCAACACTGCGCACCCGATACGTTGCCGCAACAGTACTAGCCTGGTTGTCCCCAAGCATCTGCAGCGTAACGTGATGCACCGCTCCCTGCTTATCGATTGTGGGGGTAATGCCTATGCGCTTAAGAGGCACTTGCCCAAGGACAATGCGCTGCTGCCGCAGCCAACGTTGCTGTTGATAATCAAAAATCCCTTGCCATCGTAGGCATAATCCGGCGCTACAGGTGTAAGCAACATCATATTCAGTTGGCACGTGCCGTTCATTTAAAAACTGTTTTCTAAAAACCCCCTGTGCTGACCAGTGTGCAGGGTTGCGACTCGCAGCGGTGACATCACGCATGATAACATCGCGCAACAGGCGCTGTTGTAGGATTATTCGTTGGTTTTGCAGTGCCCACGAGCTCCACGCTTGCAAAAGGCCACTGCTGGTGATCATGACATATGAGCTAAAGCCAAATAGTAAAACATAAACCAAAAGCTCTATCAGGGTAAAACCACGCACCAGCTTCATGGCAAGCACCGTGTTAGGACCAACGATTGTACCGATCCAGCAATGGTTAACCGTGTTGCTACCAAGTAAAAAGGCCGCTCTGTCGGCCCGACGCGGACTGGCACAAGCTCCTGTGCAACAACTTGCCCAGCTGGCATGCACCCTGTTTCAAGCAGCTGCCCTGCTGCCTCCAGCAAAACAAACCGTTCATCAGCACTTTTTTGAGCGCGTAAAAGCTGCGTTAAAAGACCGCCAGCAGCGGTAACAGACAGCGCAAACAGGCTAATAGCGCACAAGAGCTCGAGGAGCAAAAACCCAAACTGTTGACTCTTCCTCATACAAACCTTTAAATTTATATTAGAAAATATAAGTAAATGGGGGTAATTTTATGAAGCGCAATCATTTTTCTCATCTTCACACCATCACCATAGCATTGGTACTAGCAGTACTATGCTCATCTCGTTTTGGCAAGATTTTTACCGCACAGGGAGCAATGCCGCCAATGCCAGACTTCAATGAGATGTTTAAAAATTTCGATTTTGAGCAATTTGCTAGCGAATTAGATGAACAACTCAAGGCAATAGAAGCCGAAGAAGCTGGCGCAAAAGAGGCCAAGCCTGTAGGCCCCCAACGCCCAACCGATAAGACCCCAGCAAAAAAACCCCCTGTTAACCAAGATGCTAGTGAAGGCGACACTTCAGAAGCGACATCAAGCGATGACGAGGTCTCAACTGATCCCGCGCAACTTATTACCAAGCCACCGATCGTTAATGTCCAACGCGACGGAAAAACGATAGCGCTACCCCATAAAAAAGCAATTGAAGCACTCGAAGCCTATCTGCACGACATCACGACCAACTTACAGAAAATAGACCAGGCAGCACTGAGCGGACATGGTGAAGAGTTCCATGAGTATTATTTGGCTACCTGTGGCGAGACGGTTACAGAACTTCTGGTCTCGCTTGCGATGCTTTCAAGCAAAAAGGCCTACCGCGTGGCTGTTTTAGCCCCGCCACAAGAGCTTGCGCAGCAGTTGCGTGAGTATCGTAAAAACTTAATTACCGTGCGCACGAACCTGATGAAAGTAGCTGATAGCTTGACGGTCAGTGAAAAAGAAGAACTTACCGAAGAAGAGCTTACGCGCAAGCGCTTGGAAGAGTTATCACGCGTATCGCTACAAATGACTACACAAGAGCCGATTAAAAAGCCAACCACAGAGCCAAAAATTGATACATCAACTGACGACACCACAGATAGCCCAGCAGCAAAAAAAATGCTGCCTGCAGCAACAATCGATGACGACCTAGATGATTTAGATGATGACGACGACGAGCCTGCTGATGCTGGGCCAACCATGGGAGCCCCAGCCAAGGCCCCATATGACCCCTCTTTTGATTTCGATCAATTGATGAATGGCGGTGGCAACCCTCAGGACCATTTCATGCCAACAGAAACAGCACCCATCTTTAACCCTGAGGAGCTAGCATGAAAAGAGTATCTTGGGCACTTGCACTCGGCATAACGCTCGCATCATTTTACGCTTTTGCAGCCTACAGACCAACGTTATCACCGTTACAAAATAGAATCATTCGTATCATTACTGAGACAGGTGAACAACTAGCTGATGGCATAAAAATTATAACAACGGGCAAGCAAGCACAAGATCGCATTAATGAGCAACGCCAAGAACGTGAAATTGCTGCTAAAAAAGCCCTTGAGCGCCAAAAGAGCCTCTCTGGCAAGCATGGCAGCCAAGGACGCTACGGCGGCGGTGGCCATGGAAGGCCGCATCACGGTGGTGGTTATAACCCATGGGGTGGTGGCCACAGCGGTGGTGGCTATCGGCCAGGAGGATCTGGCTATGCGCCTTATGGCGGCAATGGCCAACATCATTACGATGATGATTATGATTACGACCATTACGGTTCTAAACCAACAACTCCAGCAACACCACCAACAAGCACTACCGATACCAACACTGGCGGGGTTGATGTCCGCGCTCAGCAAGAAGCAGCTAAATTAGCTCAAGAGCGTGAAAAGAATGCCAAGGAGCTGCTGGCTGCAGCAGAAAAAATTGCGGCGACCATGGGCAATAGCACGCCAAAAGACACCGGCTATGACGACAAGCTTGATGGACTGAGTGACGAATTTGAAACGCTCCAACAGGCCGGCTCAACGCATAACAACAATATGAAAAAAGATAGCGGTGCTGAACCGAAGAAAGACGCATCAGGTAAAACAGCTAAAACCAAAGAAACGAGCACGGCACTCGACCGCCAGATTACTGGCGCTTACCGCAATATTTTGCGCCACACGTTGTACGCTGCAACACGTGACAACAACCAGATCACCACGGCGGCAAACGCGTTGAGAACTGATATGAATCGTGCGCTTGGTAAAAAAGAGATTGAAGATGCCGCTAAAACTCGTGCAAACACTTTGCTTGCTGAGTGGAAAAAAGACGCAAACAGGGGTGGCGACTTTGATGCCGAAATTGAGATTTTCAAAGGTAGCAATCAAGCAATTATTAAAAATCCAAAGCCAGCAGCCCTTACGCTTGCGGCAGGAACCAAGCCTGGGCGAGCATATAACACACTACCAGCAGGCTATGCCCCAACAGGATTTGCTATTACGCTACCGACTGGTATGAGTGCTGCCGCAAACGGAAAAGATGCCTACACCAATTATTTTAATGCACGCCTAACGGAACTCAAAGCACTCGAGGGCAGATTTATTCCTTGCAAAATCAACAAAACTAAGCTTGGCAACTTGCACGATGCAATCAAAACCTGCGAAGAAAACATTGCTGAATTATCCAAATAATTACGAACAACCTAAGGATTAAAAAATTATGAAGTACGAGCACAAAGCATTTATTCGCATCATGGTGTTAAAAACCTGTTGCACCCTTTCGATTATCATTGCCGTCTTGACCATTGCCGGCAAATTCAGGACCTAAGGTAGCCCAAAACATATACTTCCAAAAAATAGCCTGTTAGACTTTGCGCTTGATTTAGCTGAACAACTTTCAAAAGAAAGCAACAATGAACAAACGCATCGCTCTTTTTTGTGCAACGCTCATTAACATACTGCCCCTCAGCGCAGCAGGAGAGATCACCAGACGAAGAAGAGCATTGCCAGCACGAGGAATCAGAGCCTTTGGCACCGATGTCTCTGCGTTAAAGAACTACGCCCCGATTGCAATAAAAAACAAAATCATACCACCTCTCGGAAATACGCTCACGGATAAAGAGCGCATGCTCATTGCTAAAGAAATTATTAACTTAGGCCTCGAACGAGAGCTTTTACAAGGCCCAACCAACCCAACAGTTATTGATGGCACTGAACAGCTGGGCTGTTTTTATAGGATTTCAGAGGAGCAGATCAACGCCTTGCGTAGCGATAAAGAAGATCTCAATTCTATACTGCTAGCCGACGCACGCAATGGTGACGTCCTAGGCTGCGCAATCGCCCTTACTCGTGGTGCAAACCCTAATTTCCATAATACTTCACACGAGACCCCGCTACATGCCGCCAGTTGGTACGGCCATACGACTATTGCACGCTTACTGCTTGCTTATGGTGCACAAAGCAATACAAGAAACATGCTCAAAGAGCTGTGGATCACACCATCATACCCAACAGGATTCACCCCTTTGCACTGTGCTTGCTATAAGGGGCATACTGACATTGCACAGCTATTACTTGAACAAGAAGCCTTACAACTGGGTAAAAACAAGCCATCACAACTCGTTAGCATAGTGGACAGTGAACGGGACACCCCCCTACACGTTGCTGCATGGAAGGGGCACCTGAATATTGTTGCTTTGCTTGTTCGGCACAAAGCTAACGTTCATGCACGCAACAAGTATAAATTCACACCACTGCTTAATGCTTGTAGCGATGGCCACCTCCAGACAGCACACTATTTGCTTGAGCATGGCGCAAAGGTCAATGCCATAGGAGACCTTGGCAGAACCGCGCTAGATATTGCCCAAGAAGGCGAGTACAGGGCACTCTGTGCATTACTGCGGATCTATGGGGCAATAGATTAGATAATT